>DATBSV010000451.1:0-7822 GCA_036559685.1 Casimicrobiaceae bacterium | reverse complement strand
ACTCCGTCGTCGCTCGCCTCGATTGACGCGACGCTCGGCGACGGCGTGGACCTGATGCTCAACGTGACGATCGCGGACCTCGCGGTGGGCGCGAACACGCTGACCGCGGCGCTGATCGACGTGGACGGACTCCGCTACGTGAAGACGGTGACGTTCGCAGCGGCGCGGCCACCGCGAGCTCCGCGCGGGAACAACGTCCTGCGTTTGCCGACGCCGTCGGGCAAGCCGCCGAAGCGTACGTCCCCCAAGCCCTCGCCGACGGGCATGGTCGACACCGCGGCCGTGACCGCGGCGCTCGCGCAGGGAGCCGCATACGTCAAGGCGCAGTCGTCGCTGAACCTGCCCGAACCGCGCAAACCGCGCTGACGCGAAACCGGGAGCGCCCCCGTGATCACCGACCCGAATCTGAGCCAACCGACCGAAGCGCAACTTCGGGCCCGTGAGCTCGCGGACGTCCTGGTGGCGGCGAACGCGCCGATCCGCACCGTTCCAAAGCCCGAAGTGACGCAAGCCTGGTTGCGCTTCGGCACATTGACGAAGGTGATGCCGTCGAAGAAGTTTCCAGCGGCCTACGGTTCGGGCAAGGCCTACAACGCGGCCAACGACGCAATCGAGCGCATGCAACTCGTCGACGAGGGTGGCGCGCTCGTCATGGAAATGCCCAAGGTGCTCAAGCGCGGCGCCAAGGTGGGGGTGAGGTTCGCCGACGTGGAGGATCTGCCGCCCAACGAGACCGGCCACGTACACCCGGACGCGAATTTCTTCATGCCAGTCGACGACGAACTCCAGCGCTACGACATCTGCGTGGTCTGGTTGCCGGACAACAAGCCCAGCGAGGAGAAGCTCACCAACGTCAACGTGTATCGGAAGGGACTCTCGCACATGGCGGACTCGGTCTTCCACGAGCTGCTCCACATCTGGTTCATCCACAAGTTCCCGACGTCGGGAGAACGGAAGGAGCTCGGTCATTCGGGCGGCCGCGACGACGAGCAGTACGCCAAGCGGTTGCGCCGGTTCCAGGAGCAGATGCTCGCCCTGGACAAGGCCCTGCGGCGCTGACGACGGAGGACCGACGCATGCCGCAGAAGAAGCCCAAGAAGCCGAAGCACCACCAGCAGCACAAGCCGAAGAAGAAGAAAAAGCTCAAGCACCACGGCCACGGACACCGCAAACCGGATCCCGACAAGCCGCGGCGCAAGCGCGGCAAGAAGCCGCAGAAGCCGATCCGCAAACCGAAGCGCCCGACGCGCTCGGGCTCGATCCCGCGGCCCTGCCGCAGGCTCCTCGGCGAAGCGAAGCTGCTCGACTGCTGGCTCGCGCAGAACCCGAAGATCGCGAACGCGATCGTGTGGGAACCCACGTCGGGCGACGAGGTCGCGTGGCCCGCGTGGTCGCCCCACATGAAGGCCGCGCTGCGCGAGGCATGGATGGATGCGCGCGCGTGGCACGCCGCCGGCATGTCGCATTACGGCGGCACCGTCGTCGCCGACCCGCCGCCCAACCAAGACGTCCCGCCGGAGAGCGGGCCCTTCCGCACCGTCCTCGACGGACCGACGCAAGCGTGGCCGCTGTACCTCGCGATCGTCGCGCAAAGCCTCGCGGCGGAGATCGAGGGCTGGGTGCCATGGTCGCTACGCGGCTACGCCGACGACGCCCTCCCACATTTGCTCTCGGGCGTGAAGATGTTCACGCGCGACACCGACGACGGCGGCCAGAACGACTCCGACCATCCCGGCGGCTACGTGCTCCGCGGGCCGGACAACATGGAGCGGTGCACGCCGTCGCACCCGACGTATGTCTACAAGTTCCTCATCGACAACGACCTCGTCGACAACACGCCTCGCGCCACCATCGGGCGCGTGCTCGACTGGTGCCGGGCGAATCTCTCCCATTTCCAGGGCCAGTTCACGCCGCAGGTCGCCGAGAACCACTGGCAATACCGAGGCTATCCGCCGGTGCGGCGCATCATCGAAGGGACCTCGCTCCTCAACCCGCAGAATCCCGGCAGCGTGCCGCCGCCGCAGCACTGGACCGCAGGGTGCTGGGGCACGAGCGCGTTCCTGCGCTCGGTGCTGCGTTCGGTGAACATCCCGGTCACGCTGGTGTGGCGCGGCTCGCACACGATGCCGCATTTCCTCGGCAACGGCCGGTACTTAAGCCACGGCGACGATCCGTACAACGCGTTCGCGCACGCCGACTATCCGGCCGAGCAGCTCCTGATCGGCCAAGTGACGTTCGAGGGCTGGTTCCCCTTCGATCCGCAGGCCAGCGAAGCGCAGCAGACGGCCGACGACGCGACGTCTAGCCTCCACGTCGGCCGGCGCGTGTACGACCTCGCCGTGTGGCACTTCAGCGACGCGCTGCTCAATTACTACTGCCAGGACAAGGCCAGCGGAGCGAGCCACGCCAACGGAGTGGTGTTCGAGAAATTCGCGTCGCACGGGATCACGCTCGCGCAGCTCGAGGCGACGCAATTCTGGCAACGGCTCGATGCCGAGGCGGCCTTCCGCGGCATCTGCTGAAGCGCAACGCGCCGCGTCAACGCGGCCCGGAAGCGGGCGGAAGCCCCTTGGCGACGCGGTACTTGCCGACCGCCTCCTCGAGGTCCTTGAGCTCCTCGCACGGCAAGAGGCAAAGGGCGCGCAACGCGGCGACGTGCTTCTCGGCGCTCGCGAGGTCGCCCGCCATCAGGTACGCCTCGCCGATGTATTCGTGCGCGCCGCGGTGGCGCGGATCGAGCGCCAGCGCGCGGCGGTAGCTCACGAACGCGCGATCGAGGTCGCGGAGGTTGCGGTAGGCAAAGCCGAGGTCGCTGTGCAGGTCCGCTTCGTCGGGATGACGGACCAGCGCCTGCGACAGGTGCTTCGCCGCGACGTCCCACGCCTTGCGCGACATCGCCTCCTTCGCCGCGACGGCGTCCGCATCGGCGGCGAGCGCCTCCGAGAGCTCGCCGCTCGGATCGCCGCGGGCGACCGGCGCGATCGCGAGGACAGCCGCGGCGACGGCGAACGCCATCGCCGCGCGGCGCGCGCGCGCGCCCGTCATCGCGACGCGACCATCCCCCTGACCTTGGCCAGCTCCGGCCGCGACGCCGGCGCGCTCGCGGTCATGTCGCGCAGACGCGCGTAGTGCTGCCGCGCCTTTGCCATGTCGCCGGAGGCTTCGGCCGCGAGCGCCGCGCCGTACAGGCCGCGAAAGCGGTTCGGCTCGCGTTCCTGCGACATCTCGTACTCCTTGAGCGCGGCCGCGGGCTGGCCCATCTGCATGAGCATGTCACCGAGCAGCTCGCGGGCCGGCACGATGCGGCCCGGCGTGACGATGTGCTTCTCGCTGCGGTCCTCGAGGTCCGCCGCGGCGCGCATGAATTTCTGCGCGTCGTCGCGGTTGTTCTGCGCGAACGCGACCCACCCGGCCACCGCGAGCCGCTGGACCTCGACCTCGTTGGCCCAGTAGGTGTTCCTGGCGTCCTGCAGTTGCTTGTGCAGCACGGCCAGCGCCTCGGCTTCCTGCTGCGCCGCGGCGGCGTCGTTGGAACGTGCCGCGCCGATCGCGCGCGCGTAGCGGGTGAGCGCGTCGACGAACGGGTATTTCGACGGCTTCACCTCGAGCGCCATCGCATCGCGCCACGCGCCGCGCTCGACCGCGTAGCGCGCGGGCATCGCCGCGATCGCGTAATAGGGGACGAACCGGTCGCTGATCCCTTGCACCTTCATCGCGGCGTCGATCTCGCGCCGGGCCTCGTCGTCGCGGGCCAGCTGCAGGAGCGCGTACACCGCGTAGTCCTCGGCATGGTAGGACTCGTCGGGTTCGTTGCCGGACACGGCGATCTGCGCGGCGCGCCGGTTGGTCGCGATCGAGTCCTCCCAAGCGCCGACGCGCGTGAACACGTGCGAGGGCATGTGCAGCGCGTGCGGCGCATCGGGGGCGATTGCCGCGTACTTCCTCGCGGCGGTTACGCCGTGCTTCGCGATCGGGGGGGCGTCGTAGCTGTGGATCAGGTAGTGCGCGACGCCCGGGTGGTCGGGATGCTTCGCGAACTGCGGCTCGAGGATCGAGGCGGCCTTGAGGTACGCGGAGTAGGTCTGGTCGGACTGCGTCTGCGTGCCCGCGAGGTACAGCGCGTAGAAGATCTGCGCCTCGTCGTCGGCCGGGTACTTCGCGGCGAGCGCCTCGTACGCCTTCGCGCGGCTCTCCTGGCGCGCGCGTTCCGGGCGCGTCGCGAAGTCGGCGTAGTACGTGGCAACGGCCTCGAGGTAGTCGCGCTCGCGCTCGGATTTCGCGCCGATGCGGCGGCCTTCGGCGATCGCGGCCTGCGCGACCTCGGCACCTTTGGGCAAAGCGCCCTGTCCCGCCAGCGGATTGTTCATCATGATCGATGCGATGCCCCAGGTGGCGATCGCGCAGCCGGGATCCTTCTCGAGCACGGCGCGGAACGCGCCTTCGCCGGCGCTGAACCAGAACGAGTGGAGGATCGCCACCGCGCGCGCGAGGTCGTCCTGGGCGGCGGCGTTGCAGGAGTTGGCGAATTGGACCTTCCCCAGCTTGCCGACAGTCCCCTCTTCATGGGCGAGCGCCGAAGTGGAAAGCGCCACAGCAAAGGTCATCGAGGCGGCGAGGAGTCGATTCATGGCATAGCCCTCCTGGAGCGAAAAGTCTGCGCCGCCGCGCGGCGGGGCGTCAAACGGAATAATCGGCGACGGTAGACTGCGCGCCATGGCTCTCAAGGCGACGATTTTCAAGGCGGACCTGTCGGTCGCCGACATCGACCGCGGCGTGTACCGCGACCATGCGCTGACGATCGCGCGCCACCCGTCGGAAACGGACGAACGCATGATGGTGCGGTTGCTCGCATTCGCGCTGCACGCCGACGAGCGTCTCGAATTCGGCCGCGGACTCAGCGCCGAGGACGAGCCGGATCTCCTTCGTCGCGACCTGACCGGCACGCTCGAGCAATGGATCGAGGTCGGCCTGCCCGACGAGCGCGAGGTGCGCAAGGCCTGCGGTCGCGCGCGCGAAGTGGTCGTCTACGCGTACGGCGGTCGCGCGAGCGCGCTGTGGTGGGACAAGGTCGGAACCGCCCTGTCGCGTCAGCCGACCTTGGCGGTGCGCGAGGTCGCGCAGGAGGCGAGCCAAGCCCTCGCCGCGCTCGCCGCACGCACGATGCGCCTGCAGTTCACGATCCAGGACGGTCACGTGCTCGCCACCGACGGTGAGCGATCGGTGGCGGTGGACCTCCAGGTGCTCAAGCTGCCGGGCTGACCGAACAAGAGCGCCGCCCGAAGGCGGCGCTCGCGCAAAGCCCTGTTGATCGCGCTTTCGGTCAGGGCTTCACGTCCCGCGGCCCCATGTAGCCGGGCTGCGTGATCGTGCCCATCGCCGTCGCGTTCGACGGCGGGTTGTAGTAGTACCAGCGGTCGTAATACGCCGGGCCTTGGTAGGTCACTGTCGGGCCATAGACGTACCAGCGCGGCGTCGAGTAATCGCGATACGTCCACACCTCGACGTTTTGCCGCGGTGCCGGGTTGAAGTAGTACCAGCCGCCGTAATATGTCGGGTCGGTCGACGAGTTGCTGTTGTCCGCCTGCGCATAAGCGCCGGTGCCGACCGCCACCAGCGACGCGGCGATCAGCGAGCGGACCAGGTTCTTGCGGTTCATGGTGACCTCCGAATGTTGTTGAGGGCGATCAGCCGGGCCCCGGCTTGTCGCCGGCCTTCTGCGCCGCGCTGTGCGCGACGGCGAAGGCGCGATGCTCGTCGTGCCCGTACTGGTCGTATGCGCTGTTGAAGGCTTCCAGAAACGCCTTCTTCTGATGCTTGTTGTACTGGTCGGTCTGCGCCTTCGGCAGATCGGCAACCTTGCGATACGGCATGGCGATCCTCCTCGTTCGATTGAGGCCGTGATTGCCAAGTTACGCGGCGCGGCCTGGAGCGCCCATCCGCGAAAGTCGCAACGAGCCCGCCGTCGGGGACCGACGGCGGTGACGGACAGCGCCGTCGGCAGGCGCCGACGGCCGATTCCCACGCGGCCGCGGGGCGCGGCCGAACGGCGTCAGGGCACGACGCGGTCGATCCGCTCGACCACCATCGTCACGGTCTCCATCAACACCTCGCTCGCGCCCGCCTTGAGCGCGCCGATCTCGACCTTCGCGGGCCACGCGTCGGTGAGGTGGTAGCGCGCCACCGGGTCGCCCTTGGTGTTGTACATGACCAGCGAGCACGACTTGCGCGCGCCCTGCTGGCCGCCGAGCGCGGCGACGTGCCATCTCCAGATCGCGAGGTCGGCGGTCTTGGCGCGCCTCAGCACGACGGCCGGCGGCTTGCGGGTCGGCGGCAGCAGGACCCCGTCGCGCTCGGAGTACTCGACGAAATCGATGTCGTAGCCGCTGGTGATGCCGGCGAGCTCGGAGAACGTCGCGATCGACACGCCGTCGATCACGAGCTCGAAGCGTGCGGCAGTGATCGCATCGCGGTCGCCGCCCTTGGGCCCGCCCTGCGGCGCGACGGTGAGCGGCACGAATGCCCCGAGGACGATGCAGACGCCCAGAAGCGCCGACCGGATCTCGCGGTTCTTCATCGGTCCCTCCCGCAACGTGACGCGGAGGGCGGTGCCCTCCGCCGGGAGGAAGACTCTACGCCGGGCGTCCGGCGTTCGCCAGCGCGGGCGTCAGCGCACGATCACGTTGCGGAACTGCCACGGATCGTCGCGATCGATGTCCTCGGGGAACAGGCCGCCCCGGTTGTCGAGCGGCGTCCATTCGGTGTACGCGCCGACGAGCTTCCCGAGGTAGGGCTCCTGGATCGCGAGGATGCGATCGTGGTCGAGCTCGTCGGCGTCGACGACGCCGCGGTTGGGATTCTCGATCGCCCAGATCATGCCCGCGACGACGGCCGAGGTCACCTGCAGGCCCGTCGCGTTCTGGTAGGGCGCGAGCGAGCGCGCCTCGTGGATCGTGAGCTGGCTCCCGTACCAGTACGCGTTCTTCGCGTGGCCGTAGAGGAGCACGCCGAGCTCGTCCATGCCGTCGACGATCTCGTCGTTCATCACGCGCATGCGTTCCGGGTGGCGCAGGTTGCGCCCCTGCAGCTCGTGCAGGCTCAGGATCGTGTCGTCGCTCGGGTGGTACGCGTAATGCACCGTCGGGCGGTAGACGGCCTCGCCGTTCTCCTCGATCGTCAGGTAGTCGGCGATCGAGATCGACTCGTTGTGCGTGATGAGGTAGCCCTGGATCGGCCCCGAGTTCGGCGTCCACGAGCGCACGCGCGTCGTGGCGCCCGGGCGCGTCAGGAAGATCGCCGCACGGCAGCCGTGGTCGTGGAACGTCGCCTCGTGCGGCACGTGCTTCTCGTGCGTGCCCCAGCCGAGCTCGGCGGGCTGCAGCCCCTCGGAGATGAAGCCCTCGACCGACCAGGTGTTGACGAACTCATTCGTGCGCTTGGGCACGTCCGCCCATTGCGTGTCGCGCTCGGCGATGTGCATGCCCTTGACGCCGAGCCCGCGCGAGAGCTCCGCCCACTCGCGGCGCGTGACCGGGGCGACCGTGTGCCCCATGTCCGCGGCGAGCCGCACCAGCGCGCGTTTGTAGAGGTGGCTGACCATGCCCGGGTTGGCGCCGTGCGCGATGAGCGCCGTCGGGCCTTCGCCGCGGATCGCCCTCACCTCCTCGCGCAACGCATAGTTGGTGCGCATCGACAGCGGCTTGCCCTTGTCGAGGTAGCCGCCGGCCCACGGCTCGATGCACGTGTCGATGTAGAGCGCGCCGATCTCGCGGCACAGCTTGATCAGCGCCGCCGACGACACGTCGACCGACAGGTTGACGAGGTA
>DATBSV010000450.1:0-7069 GCA_036559685.1 Casimicrobiaceae bacterium | reverse complement strand
GCGGAGATCGAGCGGCACGAGTCGATCGACGAGATGAAGCACGCCGACCGGTTGATGGAGCGCATCCTGTTCCTCGAGGGGCTTCCGAACCTCCAGGACCTGCACAAGCTCCGCATCGGCGAGGACGTCCGCGAAGCGCTCAGCGCCGACCTCGCGCTCGAGAACGACGCGCATCCGCCGCTCCGCGCGGCGATCGCGTACTGCGAGTCGATCAAGGACTACATCTCGCGCGAGTTGTTCGAGTCGATCCTCCAAAGCGAGGAGGAGCACATCGACTGGCTGGAGACCCAGCTCGAGCTGATCGAGCGCCTCGGCACGCAGAACTACCTGCAGTCCGCGATCGCCGAGCTCAAGTCCCCGTCCTGACCGCGACCCGGTCCGGCCCGTTCAGCCGCCGTCGAGAGGTGCAGGCGCGGTCACCGCGCTCGCGTCGCGTCGCGACTGCCGCCAGGCAATGCCGGCGAGGATCGCGAGTCCCGCGCCGATCAGCGCGATGCCGGTCCATTCGTTCGCAGCCAGCCGCTCGCCGAACACGAGCATCGACGACACGAGCGCGATCGGCGGGATCGCGAACATGTTGAGCGACGCGGTGCCGGCCGGCAGCGCCTTCAGGATCGCGAGCCACAGCAGGAATCCGAGCGCGGTCGACGCGGCGCCGACGTAGAGCATCAAGGCGACCTGCGTGCCACTCCAGCGCGTCGGCGGGACGTCGAGCACGAGCGCGAGGAGCGTGAGCGGCAGCACGCCGACGAGCATCTGCCAGGCGAGGAAGTTGAGCGGCTCGGTCGGGTGACGCTGCTGGAAGTGCTTCATCGCGACGCTGCCGGCGGCCCAGCCGAGGCCCGACAGCGTCGCCCACAGCTTCGGGGCGAGGTCGCCGTGCCAGTCCCACGGTGCGACGACGAGCGTCAGCCCGAGAAACGCCAGCGCGACGGCCATCCACTGCGCGCCGCGCACCCGCTCACCGAGGACGATGCGCGCGATCACGAGCGTCCAGAACGGCATCGTGAACACGAGCACCGAGGTGCGCCCCGCACCGCCGCCGGCGAGCGCTAGCGTCGTCGTGCCGAAATTGACCGTCGTCTGGAAGAAGCCGGTGACGACGATCGCCATCCAGGTCGCCTGCGGCGCGAGCGGGATGCGCATCGCCGCCATGACGGCGAACAGGATGACGACCGCGAGCCAGACGCGTTGCGCCGTGAACGGCACCGGGTGCGCGTTCTCGAGCGCGAGCTTCATCACGACCCAGTTCGCGCCCCACACGAGCGTCAGGGCCACGAGGGCGACGTAGGCGCCGCGGCGCGTCTCGATCCTCACGGCGCGTCGAGAAACGCCTCGACCGCGCGCGCGACCGCCTCGGGCTGGTCGTGGTGCAGCATGTGTCCGGCTCCTTCGATCACGGTGAGGCGCGCGTCGCGGATCGCGGACATCCGCTGGCGCACGCCGTCGAGCCCGCCAGCCTTGTCGAGCCACGCCGGGATGTGCGAGGCGTCGCCCGCGATCCACAGCACGGGGGCGGCGATCTCCTGCCAGAACGTCGTCGCTTCGGCGAGCCGGTAGACGGTCGGGAACGGCAGCTTGTGGCGCGGATCGGAGCGCAGCTCGGCGCGGCCGTCGGGCAATTCGCGCGCCCAGTGCGACGCGAGGAACAACGCGCGCTCGCGCGTGAGCCGCGGATTGTCCTTCTGCATGCGGTCGGCGACGGCGGCGAAATCGGCATAGGGCCGGAACGACGGCGGAGACGCGAGCGCATCGAGCCATTTCGCGTAGCGTCGCGGCGCGTCCTCGAGCGGCTGGTCGGGAAGGCCGAAGCCCTCGAGCGAGACCGCGCGGCGCACGCGCGAGGGTCGCACGCCCGCGTAGATCATCGCGACGTTGCCGCCGAGGCTGTGGCCGACGATGTCGACCGGACGGCCCGGCGCGTAATGCTCGATCAGCGCCTCGAGGTCGGCGACGTAGTCGGGGAACCAGTAGCCTTGCGGCTGCCACGCCGAGCCCCCGTAGCCGCGCAGGTCGGGCGCGACGACATGGCGCTCGTGCGCGAACGCGTCGACGAGGAACTGGAACGAGGCCGCGACATCCATCCATCCGTGCACGAGGAACAGCGGCGGCGCATCGGCCGCGCCCCAGGTCAGCACGCGGTGCGCAAGCCCGCGCAGGTCGACGTCGTGCGAGCGAGCGCGCTTCACCGCGCGCGGCGCACGTCGTTCGCGCTCACTTCTTCTTGCACAGCGCGGTGCCGTCGACCCAGCCGGTGCGGTAGTTTCCGTCCGCCGAGTAGCGGGCGGCGTCGCGGCGCTGCGGACCGGTCGCGCTCGCGCAGCCGTCCGCGTAGCCTTGCCGGTACGCGAGCGGGAACCCCGACAGGTTGACCGGCGGAGGCGGCGGCTCGGCGGTCGCCGGCAGCGGCGGCGCGGTCGGCGGCGTGCCGGGTCCGGACGTCGTCGCACAGCCCGCGGCGAGCGCGAGGACGGCGAGAAAGGCGAGGACGGCGCGCATCGCGTGTCGGAAGTCCGCGTTAGAATTCTAGCATCGCGTCGTCGCATCGCATGACCCATCCCGCGTACGTCCACCTAAGGCTCCACGGCGAGTACTCGATCGCCGACGGCACCGTTCGCATCGACGACGCGGTGCGCGCGGCCGCCGACGACGCGATGCCGGCGCTGGCGCTGACCGACCTCGCCAACCTGTTCGGCCTGGTCAAGTTCTACACGGCGGCGCGCGACGCGGGCGTCAAGCCGATCGCCGGCTGCGACGTCTGGATCACGCACGCGGCGGAGCGCGACGCGCCGTTCCGCGTGCTGCTGCTGTGCGCCGATCGGAGCGGCTACCTCAAGCTCTGCGAATGGCTGACGCGCGCGTACCTGACGCACCAGCACCGCGGACGCGCCGAGATCGACCCCGCGTGGCTCGACGCCGGCACCGACGGCCTCATCGCGCTGACCGGCGCGCGCAACAGCGACGTCGGACAGGCGCTGCTGCAAGGCAATGCCGCCGCCGCACGCGCGGCGGGGGAAGCCTGGAAGCGCCGTTTTCCCGGGCGCGCCTACCTCGAGGTCCAGCGCGCCGGGCACGCCGACGACGACGCGCTGGTCGACGCGACGGTCGCGCTCGGCGCCAAGCTCGGGCTCCCGATCGTCGCGACGCATCCGGTCCAGTTCCTGCGCCCCGAGGATTTTCGCGCGCACGAGGCGCGTGTATGCATCGCCGAGGGACACGTGCTCTCGGACGCGCGGCGCCCGCGCGCGTTCACCGCCGACCAGTATTTCCTGACGCAGGGCGAGATGGCGAGGCGCTTCGCCGACCTGCCCGAGGCGCTCGCGAACAGCGTCGCGATCGCGCAGCGCTGCAACCTGACGATCCCGCTCGGCAAGCCGCACCTGCCCGCGTTCCCGACGCCGCCGGGCGTCACGATCGAGGCGCACCTCGAGCGCGAGGCGGCGGCGGGCCTCGAGCGGCGCCTCGCGCAGCTCTATCGCGACGAGGGCGAGCGTGACCGCGCGCGCCCCACCTACATCGAGCGCCTGACGTTCGAGACCCGGACCATCGTGCAGATGGGCTTCGCCGGCTATTTCCTGATCGTCGCCGACTTCATCGGCTGGGCGAAGGGCAACGGCGTGCCCGTCGGGCCCGGCCGCGGCTCGGGCGCGGGGTCGCTCGTCGCCTACAGCCTCGGCATCACCGACCTCGACCCGCTGCGCTACCAGCTGCTGTTCGAGCGCTTCCTGAATCCCGAGCGCGTGTCGATGCCGGACTTCGACATCGACTTCTGCCAGGACGGGCGCGACCGCGTGATCGACTACGTGCGCGCGAAGTACGGCGCGGCGAACGTCTCGCAGATCGCGACGTTCGGCACGATGGCCGCGAAGGCGGCGGTCCGTGACGTCGGACGCGTGCTCGACATGCCTTACACGTTCTGCGACAGCATCGCGAAGCTGATCCCGTTCCAGCCGGGCAAGCTCATCACGCTCAAGCAGGCGCGCGCGATGGAGCCGCTGCTCGCCGAGCGCGAGCAGAACGAGGAGGAGGTGCGCTCGCTGCTGGCGCTCGCCGAATCGCTCGAGGGGCTCACGCGCAACGTCGGCATGCACGCGGGCGGCGTGCTGATCGCGCCGGGCAAGCTGACCGACTTCTGCCCGCTCTACGCGCCGTCGGGATCCGAGGCGGCGGTGTCCCAGTTCGACAAGGACGACGTCGAGGCGATCGGGCTCGTCAAGTTCGATTTCCTGGGGCTGACGACGCTCACGATCCTCGCGCGCGCGCTCGATTACGTCCGCAAGCTCGATCCCGCGTCGACGCTGACGCTCGACGACATCCCGCTCGACGACAAGGACACCTACAAGCTGTTCCAGCAGGGGCACACCTCGGCGGTGTTCCAGTTCGAATCGCGCGGCATGCGCGATCTCCTGAAGCAGGCGCGGCCCGACCGGCTCGACGACCTGATCGCGCTGAACGCGCTCTACCGGCCGGGTCCGATGGACCTGATCCCCGAGTACTGCGACCGCAAGCACGGGCGCCAGCGCGTCGACTACCTCGACCCGCGGCTCGTGCCGATCCTGGGACCGACCTACGGCGTCATGGTCTACCAGGAGCAGGTGATGCAGATCGCGCAGGTCATCGGCGGCTATACGCTCGGCAGCGCCGACCTGTTGCGCCGCGCGATGGGCAAGAAGAAGCCCGAGGAGATGGCGTTGCACCGCGACGTGTTCGTCGGCGGCGCCGAGAAGAACGGCCTGTCGCGCGCGAAAGCGGTCGCCCTGTTCGACCTGATGGAGAAGTTCGCCGGCTACGGCTTCAACAAGTCGCACTCGGCCGCGTACGCGCTCGTCGCCTACCAGACCGCGTGGCTCAAGGTCCACCACCCGGCCGCGTTCATGGCGGCGAACCTGTCGCTCGTGATGGACGACACCGACAAGGTGCGCGCGCTGCGCGACGACGCGCTCGCGCTGGGCCTCGAGGTGCTGCCGCCCGACGTCAACGCGTCGACCTGGCGTTTCGAGCCGGTCGATCCCACGCGCATCCGCTACGGCCTCGGCGGCATCAAGGGCACCGGGCAGCAGGCGATCGAGGCGATCGTCGCCGCCCGCGAGGCCGACGGGCCGTTCCGCGACCTCGCCGACTTCGCCGCGCGCGTCGACAAGCGCCTCGTCAACCGGCGCGTCATCGAGTCGCTCGTCAAGGGCGGTGCGTTCGACGCGATCGACAAGCGTCGCGCCACGCTCTTCTCGTCCATCGGCAACGCGCTGGCGGAAGCCGAGCGCGCACTGGCGCAGGCGGCGCAGAACTCGCTGTTCGGCGATCAGGCCGCCGCGCCGGCGCACGTGCTCGTCGCGACGCGCGAATGGAGCGAGGCCGAGCGCCTGCTGCACGAGAAATCGGCGCTCGGCTTCTACCTGTCCGGCCACCCGTACGCGGCCTACGCCGCCGAGCTCGCGCCGCTCGTGCGCACGTCGCTGGCCGACATCCAGCCGCGCGCCGAGCGCTTCCTGATCGCCGGCGTCGTCACCGCGCAGCGCGTTCAGTCCGGCCGGCGGGGCAAGGTCGCGTTCGTCACGCTCGACGACGGCAAGGGCTCCGCCGAGATCGTCGTGTTCAACGAGGTGTTCGACGCGTCGCGCGCGATGCTGCGCGAGGACGCGCTCGTCGTCATCGAGGTCAAGGCGACAACGCGCATGACCGACGACGGCGAGGCGCAGGGCATGCGCGTCCTCGCCGAGCAGGTGTACGACCTCGCCGCGGTGCGCAAGCGCTGGGGCAAGCGGCTCAAGGTGTCGTGCAACGGCAACGCGTCGGCCGAGCACCTCGCCGACATCCTCGCGCCGTTCCGCGCCGACGGCCTGCCCGTCGTCGTTCACTTCGACGGCGGCAGCCTCGAAGGCGACGTCGAGCTGCCCGACGCCTGGCGCGTGGCGCCGGACGACGCGCTCATCGCGCGGCTCGCCGACTGGCTCGCGCCGGAAAACGTGCAGGTCCTGTACTGAGGCGCCGCTCGACGATCGCCGCGCGGTACCGCGCGTTGTTTGCGCATCCCGGCGCGCTGCGCTTCGTCGCGCTGTCGCTGGTTATGCGCCTGCCCACGGGGACACTCGGCCTCGCGACGCTCCTGCACCTGCGCGAGCTCACCGGCTCGATCGCGTTCGCTGGGGCCGCGGTCGGCGCGCAGCTGGTCGCGATGGCCGCCATGGCGCCGGCGCTCGGCCGCATCATCGACCGGCGCGGTCCGCGCGGGGTCCTGACGATCACCGGGATGGCGTGTCCCGTGGCAGTGGCGACGATGCTCGCCGCTGGGCCGCTGGGACTGTCTCGGAGCGCGATGCTGGCGGCCGCGATCGCCGTCGGCGCGACCGCGCCGCCGCTGGCCTCGCTGATCCGCACGCTTTGGCGCATGCGGCTCGACGACACCGACGTCCGCCGCACCGCGTTCGCGATCGACGCCGTCGTCGTCGAGACCGCGTTCACGATCGGGCCGATGCTGATCGCGCTCGCGATCGCAGTCGCTACGCCGTCGGCCGGGCTCGCCCTCGCGCTGGCGTTCGTCGTCGCCGCCGTTCCGACGATGTTCGCATCGGGCGGGCTCGCGTGGTGGGCGCCGCCGCCAGCGGCGGCGCGCCACCTGCTGGGTCCGCTGCGCGAGCCGCGTCTGCTCGCGGTCTTCGCATCCAGCTTCCTGCTCGCGATGTCGTTCGGCGCAATCGAGGTCGGCTATCCGTCGTTCGGGCGCGCGTCCGGCACCGACGCCTGGGGGCCGGCGCTGCTGGCGATCTGCTCGTTCGGCAGCGCTGTCGGCGGATTCGTCTACGGTGGCCTCCACCTGGACGGCTCACACGCGCGTCAGCTTGCGATCGGCATGGGGTGCCTGGCAGTAGGGCTCGCCGTGCACGTGCCGCTGGTCCAACCGATGGCGTTCGCGCTCGCGGCGTTCGGTGCAGGCGCCCTCATCGCGCCGGCCCTGGTGATCGTCTCGATGCTCGTCAGCGACCACGCGCCGCCGCAGTACGCGACCGAGGCGTTTACCTGGTCCGCCACGGCGATCGTGACGGGGCTCGGCGCCGGCACCGCGCTCGCGGGC
>DATBSV010000449.1:0-10826 GCA_036559685.1 Casimicrobiaceae bacterium | reverse complement strand
CAAGATCAGCAGCGGCGAGGGCGTCGAGCGGACGTTCCAGACCTACTCGCCGCTGATCGCGTCGATCGAGCTCAAGCGCAAGGGTGACGTGCGGCGCGCGAAGCTGTACTACCTGCGCGCGCGCTCCGGCAAGTCGGCGCGCATCCGCGAGAAGCTCGAGACGAAGGAAGGCAAGGCCGAGTAAGTCCCGGCTCGCGCTTCGCACCGGTTCCCGCGCGGGGCCGGAGCGACGGTCCCGCCTCGTCGCGACCGCCGCTCCGGCCCCGCGCGTTTGTAGGCGGCGCCCGGCGCGTTTCTTGCATGGTTGCCTTGTCACGCCGACCCTTTTGTCCGAAGATTCCGTTGTCATATCCGGGGCGCGCCTGGACCCCCGGCCCGAGGAAGGTCCGCACCGCGCATGAAGGCCACGCTCTACGAGGCGTTGGGCATCTCGCAGACCGCCTCCGACGAGGAGGTGCGCGCCTCGTTGCGCCGGTTGATCCGCAAGTACTACGCGAAGACCCGCGACGGGCAGGGAAACGTCGAGGAAGCGCTTCGCTTCATCAACCACGCGAGCCGGATCCTGTCGGAGCCCGATCGCCGCGCGCGCTACGACAACGAGCTCGCGCTGTCGACCGGCTCGACCGAGCAGCGCATCGCGCACGTCGTGACGCACGCCGTCGCCGAATCGGGCGAGCAGACCGACGTCGGCACCGAGGCGGTCGACGCGGCGGCCAAGAAGGAAGCGGACAACGATGACGACGTCCTCGACGACGAGCTCGAGGCCGCGCTGACCGGCGAGACGCGCGCCGAGCTCAACTTGCACCACCCGGGCCTGACCGAGCGCGTCGCGACGTTCGGTCGCTCGCCGATCGTGACGCTCGCGTTGTGCGCGCTGTTCGGCGCGTTTATCGCGGCGGCGATCGTGTTCGTGACGCCGGCCGACGCGGTGCTGGTCGCCAAGCAGGTGCTCGTGTGGCTGACGCTGGGCCTGCTCGGCCTGACCGTCGTCTACGGTGCCGTGCACGGCATCGCGTGGATGTTCCGGCGCAAGACCATGCAGGCGCCGCCGCTCCAGCCGCAGACCGACCTCGCGATCCTCAACTGGCGCCGCGAGAAGAGCGTGTTCCTCGGCACCAACCAGCCGCAGGAGGACGCGAGCTGGATCTTCCAGCTGCGCATGGCCGAGCTCGAGCGCGCGAAGTCGGGCCGCACGAGCGAGCCGCGACCCTGGCAACGCCTCGGCGCGCGGCTGTTCGACTACGCGATCTGGGGCCTGGTCCTCGCGCTGCTGCTCTCCGAGCTCAAGGGCGCGGGCCTCGTGCCCGAGAACCTCGTCTACTGGTTCGGCCATCCGCTCGTCGCGCCGACGATCATCACCGGCACGTGGGTGCTCATCGAGGCGCTCCTGATCGCGTCGCTCGCGACGACGCCGGGCAAGTGGCTGTTCGGCGTCTACCTGCAGTTCTCGATCTCCGACGCGTACGCGCGGCGCGACTCGCGCACGCAGTTCGAGCGCGGGTTGAAGCGCGCGTTCCGCGTGTGGTGGGAAGGCCTGGGTTGCGGCTTCCCGCTCCTCGCGCCGTTCCTGATCGCGGTCGCCTACGAGAAAGTCACCGTTCACCAGGAGACCGACTGGGACTTCGCGTACGACTGCCTCGTGACGCAAGGTCCGCCGGGCGTGCTCAACCTGATGACCGGCGTCTGCGGGCTGGCCGCGATGCTGTGGCTCTACGGCGTCGCGTGGCACCAGCCGATGGCCGATTCGATCACGTGGGCGCGCGCGACGATCACCGACGCGATTCCGTCGTCGCAGATGCTGCGCAATTTCGCCGGCAGCGCGACGATCGGGAACCTGATGTCCTCGACGCCGACACGCGCGATCACGGCGACCGCCAAGGCACCGCCGACGTCGACGTCAAATCCCGGCGAGCCGATCGACGACGTGCTCGCGGCGAAATTCGCCGAGCGGCGCTCGCGCATCGCGGTCGCATCGGTCGAGGGGCCGCGCATGCTGCGCGCCGGCAACTGGCGCCGCGCGGGCGAGCTTTGCCGCACGTGGACCGAGCTCGACCTCGGCAACCCCGAAGCGTGGCGCTGCCTCGGCCAGTCGATGCAGGCGCAGGGCTACCACCAGGAAGCGATCCACGCGTTCCGCAAGGCCAAGCAGTACGACCCCTCGGACCGCACGCTCGACGCGGCGATCGACCGCTCGCAACGCGGGATCGTCGCCGACTTCATCAATCGTTATCGCAAATAAGGCGGCGATCGGCCGCACGCAACCGTTCAAGCGAATCGCACCTGGCACGGCCTGAGGCCGGGAGTGCCGGATCGACGGGTCCCGCAACGTTCTCATGTGCATTGGTGAAGTAATTCACTGATGGATCGACGGAAGTTCATCGGCACGCTCGCGGGTGGCATGCTTGCCGCCCCCGTCGCGCTCGAAGCGCAGCAGGCGCGGCGGATGTATCGCATTGGGTACCTTAGTCCCGGGCAGGCCTTCACTGGCCCCGATCTCGACGCGTTTCGGCGCGGCCTGAGTGAACTCGGCTGGATCGAGCGACGGAACATCGAGATCATCTCCCGTTGGTCAGGCCCAACGAACGACCGTCTTCCTGAACTCGCGGCGGAGCTGGTTGCGCTCGGGGTCGACGTGATCGTGACAATCTCCACGCCTGGAGCGCTCGCCGCTCAAAGGGCCACTTCGTCCATTCCGATCGTTATGACGGGTAGCAGCGATCCCGTCGGACGCGGCCTCGTCGCGAGCCTCGCTCGCCCGGGTGGAAATATCACTGGGTTGACCAACAACCCCGGCGCCGGGTTCTTCGCGAAGAAACTACAACTTCTCAAGGAGGTCGCTCCAAAGGTGTCGCGCGTAGCGCTGCTTTGGAACCCCACGAACCTGGGTGAAGTAGGGCTCTTTGACGAGTTGCAGGCCGTGGCACCCGGCCTCGGCCTCACTATGCTGAACACGGAGGCGCGCGAGCCCGAGAATGTCGCAACCGCACTTTCGACTGCGCTGCGTGGTCGAGCAGATGGGTTGTACGCGACCAACAGCGCGTTGAATATTTCCAAGCTGCGTGTGATCGTCGATTTCGCGAAAGCCAACGGACTGCCGTCGATGTTCGAAGACAGGCGATTCGTGTCCGCGGGCGGCTTGATGTCCTATTCAACCGACTGGCTGGAGCTTCGACGCCGGAGCGCGTCCTATGTGGACAATATCCTCCGAGGTGCGAAGCCTGGCGAGCTGGCCATCGAGCAGCCCCAAAAGTACGAACTGGTAGTCAACCGCAGCACCGCCAAAGCGCTCGGCCTTGCGATTCCTCAATCGATCCTGTCGACCGCAGTGATCGAATGACGGAACGGCAAACTATCGCCGAGCGAAGGGCTATGGGCGATAGGCATGACCGCGCCAAGTCGCGCGCTTGATATCGCCCATCGCCCATCGCCGCCTTCAGGCGACCAGCGCGAGCCACATCGGCAGCGTCAGCGCGCCGAGCGCGGTCCCCGTCGAGATGATCAGCGCGACCGGCGCGCCGCGGCCGTTCATGCGCTGCGCGAGGATGTACGCGGACGTCGCGGTCGGGGCGGCGGCGTGCGCGAGCGCGATTTGCGTCTGGAGCGGCGAGAGCCCGAGCGCGTAGGCGAGCCCCAGCGCGATGGCGGGCATCGCGGCGAGCTTGACGACGTGGAACCACGCGAGCGCAGGCAGCGGCAGCGCGTTTCGCTCGAAGCGCAGCGCCGCGCCGACGGCGAGCAGGCCGAGTGGCAGCGCGGCACCGGCCAGGAGCTCGAGCATGCGCAGCGGTACCTGCGGCACGGGCCACGCCAGCTGGTTCCACGCCAGCCCCGCGATCGTGGCGAGCACGAGCGGGTTGCGCGCGATCTCGATCGCGATGCGCCCGGCGTGGCCGCGCGCCAGTGCGGCCACCGCCGCGAGGTTGACGAGCGGTACCGCAATGCCGACGACGAGGCTCGCGAGCGCGGCGCCGTCCGCTCCGCCGAGCCGCGCGGCGATCGCCAGCACCAGGTAGGTGTTGAAGCGGAAGCCGGTCTGGAAGCACGCCGCGAACGTGTCGTGGTCGAGCCGGAACAGCGGCTTCGCGAGCGCCGAGAGCGCCATCGCGCCCAGCACGTAGCCGAGCGCGGTGAGCGCGAGCGGTCCCTGCCCGGCGAGCGAGAGCGGCGCCGTCGCGAGCGACTTGAACAGGAGCGCCGGGAACAGGACGAAGTAGACCATCCGCTCGACGCCTTCCCAGAACGGGGCGCCGTACGCGAAGCGGCGCGCGAGCAGCGCGCCGAACGCGATCAGCAGGAAGTCCGGGGCGACGAGGAGCGCGGCATTCAAGGGCCGTCGCCCGATGAGGGGAAGGCGTCAGGCTGAAGCCTGACCCACAAGCCTAGCGGCGCTTTAGGACGAACCAGAACGCGCCGTCGCGCTCGCCGTGGCCGACGAGCTCGTTGCCGGTCTGGCGCGAGAACGCCTGGAAGTCGCGCACGCTCGCCGGATCGGTCGCGATCACGCGGATCGTCTGGCCGCTCTGCATGTCGTTCAGCGCCTTCTTGGTCCGCAGGATCGGCAGCGGGCAGTTGAGGCCCCGCGCGTCGACCTCGCGGTCGGCCGGCGCCAAGGCGGTGTCGGGGGCGTTCATGGGGCGCGATTATAGCAACGCGCAGGCTCAGCCCCTGCTGCGGACCTTCGCGAGAAGCGCACTCGTCGACCGGTCGTACGCGAACGGGATGGCGACGAAGCGCCCGCCGGCCGCGATCACCTCGGCGGCCCCGGCGGTCGTCTCGGCCGTGTAGTCGCCGCCCTTGACCAGGATCTCGGGCAGGCACGTCGCGATCAGCACGCGCGGCGTGTCGTCGTCGAACGGCACGACGAGGTCGACGCACCCGAGCGCGGCGACCACCGCCAGGCGATCGTCGAGCGCGTTGAGCGGCCGGTCGTCGCCCTTGCCCAGCCGGCGGACAGAGTCATCACTGTTGATGGCGATGGTCAGCGACCCGCCGAGCGCGCGCGCCTGCTCGAGGTAGGTGACGTGGCCGCGGTGCAGGATGTCGAACACGCCGTTGCTGAAGACGCGTGGCCGCGGCAACGCAGCGAACCGCGCGAGCGCGTCCTCGAGCCGGGCGATCTTGGCGATCGAGGCGGGCGGGGGCAGCAAGGGCGCTCGCCGCGCTTGATCGACTAGCCGGTGATCTCGAACAGGCGAACGACGCGCACGACGCCCGACGTCGTCGACGCGACCTCGGCGGCGGCGTTGGCCTCGTCGCGCGAGACGACGCCCATCAGGTAGACGATGCCGCGCTCGGTGACGACCTTGACGTGCGTCGCCGAGAACTTGTTCGCCTCGACGAAGCGCGCCTTGACCTTCGACGTCGTGTAGCTGTCGTTGGTGCGCGTGGATAGGTCGGTGGGCGGCATGATCGCGACCTCGTTGTAGACGTTGCGCACACGGTCGGTCGCGCGCGCGATCGCGGTCGCGTCCTGCGCGATCGCCGAGTCGGGCGCCTCGCCGGACAGGAGCACCATGCCGTTGTAGCTCGTCGTCGCGATGTGAGCTCGACTGCCGTAACGCGATTCGAGCGTGGACGCGACCTTGGTCTCGATCGTCGTGTCGTCGACCTGCGCGCCGGTCGAGCGGCGGTCGGTCGCGACGAGCGCGGCGCCCCCGACCGCGCCGGCGACGAGCAGGGGGGCGCAGGACGACAGGAGCGGCGCGACGAGGGCGGCCGACAGGGCGAGAAGCAGGGGGGCGAGCGGGGAACGGGTCATGGCTCGTCTCCGAGTAGCGTGTGGTCGATGGCGTCGCACAGGCAATGGATCGTGGTCAGATGCACTTCCTGGATGCGGGCGGTCCGCGTGTGCGGGACGCAGAGATGGACATCGCCTTCGCGCAGGAGTTCGCCGATGCGGCCGCCGCCCTTGCCGGTCAGCGCGACGACGCGCATCTCGTGCTCGTGCGCGGCGCCGATCGCCTCGATCACGTTGGGCGAGTTGCCGGACGTCGAGATCGCCAGCAGCACGTCGCCGCGGCGCCCGAGCGCACGCACCTGCTTCGCGAAGATCTGCTCGAACGCGTAGTCGTTGGCGACCGCGGTCAGGAGCGAGGTGTCGGTCGTCAGCGAGATCGCCGGGAGGCCGGGGCGCTCGCGCTCGAAGCGGCCGACCAGCTCGGCCGCGAAATGCTGCGAGTCGGCGGCCGATCCGCCGTTGCCGCAGGCGAGGATGCGCGCGTCGGCGAGCAGCGCGGTCGTCATAAGTTCGGCGGCGCGCGCGATGAGCGGCGCCATGGGGCCGGCGGCGGCGAGCTTGAGCTCGGCGCTGGCGGTGAAGTGGGCGCGGATGCGCTCGACGGGGTCCATTCCGGCCATTTTATCAGTCCGTCCCTTCGACCACGTCGCGCAGCCATTCGACGCGCGAAGCGTCGAGCCCGTCGAGCAGCACGACGTCGAACCGGCAAGTCGGCGTTCGAGACAGCCGCGCGAGGTATTCGCGCGCGGCGGCAGTCATCCGGGCCCGCTTGCCGGCGGTGATGCTGTCCGCGGCCCCGCCGAAGCGACCGGGGCGCCGCAGGCGCACCTCGACGAACACGAGCGTGTCGCCGTCGCGCGCGACGATGTCGATCTCGCCGTGGCGCGAGCGAACGTTGCGCTCGACGATCGCAAGCCCGCGCCCGCTCAGGTGGTCCGCCGCGATCGCTTCCGCGGCGCGGCCGTCGCCGTGTCGCGCGTCAGCGGGCACCGTCGAGCGGCACGATCGCGCCGCCCCGGAACGTCGCGAGGCGGCCCTCGCGGGCGATCTGGCGCGCGTCGGAGAGCTCGACGCGTCCGGTCGCGCCGTCGAACACGAGCCGGTCGGGCGGCGCCTCGACGAACGCTTCGGCCACGCGGTAGGCGTCGAGGCCGAGCGCGTAGAGGCGGTCGAGTGCCGCGCTCGCGTAGTCGGGGCGCGGCAGCTTGGCGAAGGCGGCGGACTCGGGCGCGACGATCCAGCTCACGTCGACGAAGCGCACCTCCTCGAGGTCGCGCGCCGCGGCCGGTCCGGGGCGCTGGTTGACCTGGCCGCTCGCCCACGCGGTGACGCGCGGCGCGAAGGTCCGGACCAGCGCGGCATCGGGACCGTCGACGGCGATCAGGATCGCGTCGAGTTTGAGCCTCGCGAGGTCGCGCCGCAACGCGCGAAGGCCGTCCTGCGTCGGCACGAGCGCGATGCTCTGGGGCAGGTTGCCGCCCAGCAGGATCCACTCGCCGGTGAACGCGTGCGCGAAGCGCTTCATGAGCGGCGTGTCGCCGCCGATGATCGCGACGTTCTGCACGTTCTCGGCGTGCATGCGCAACGCGATCGTGCGCGCATCCGACTCGATCGCTAGCGCGAACGTGTAGACGCGCGGCGGCAGCGGCGTCGCGTCGTCGAGCTGGTTGAGCGCGATGGTGACCGGGAGCTCGCGGTCGGCGGCGATCAGCGCTCGGAGGTCGTCGCGCACGAGCGGTCCCACAACGACGCGCGCGCCGCCCTCGCGCGCCTGGTCGAACGCGGCCACCACGTCGTCGTTGCCGTGCGGGATCACCTTGACGCGGGCCTTGGCGCCGGCGGCCTCGGCGGCCGCGAGGAAGCCGTCGCGCACGGCCTCGGCGGCGCGCGTGTAATCGGGCGACGTGAGCGGCAGGACCAGCGCGATCGGCGGGCCCGGCGGCCGCGGTGGCGGCACGGGCAGCGACGGCGGCGGCGCGTCGGGCGGCACCGGGATCGCGACCGGCTCGCCTGGGCTCGGGGGCTCGAAGGTGCTTGTCGCGGGCGCCTGCGCTGCGCAGAATGCGGCGACAGCCAGCGCCAACGCGCCGGCGAGCGAGCGCAACGTGGAAGCGAACATGGGAGAGACGGTGTCCGGCACGGGCGGGGCCGCGCGCGGGCGGGAGCAGCGGGCGCGCGCGGGCACATTATATGTGGTCGCGACGCCGCTCGGGAACCTGCGCGATGTGACGCACCGCGCGATCGACGTCCTGTCGAGCGTCGACCGCATCGGCGCGGAGGACACGCGCGTCACGGCGACGCTGCTCGCGCACCTCGGCGTCGCGACGCGCCCGTTCGCGGTGCACGCGCACAACGAGGCCGCGCGCGCCGGCGAAGTCGTCGCGTCGCTCGCGCGCGGCGAGAGCGTCGCGCTGGTCAGCGACGCCGGCACGCCCGGAATCAGCGACCCGGGCGCGCGCGTCGTGCGCGCCGCGCTCGACGCCGGCTACCCCGTGGTGCCGATCGCCGGGCCGTCGGCGGTCGCGGCCGCGGTGTCGGCGGCCGGACTCGACGCGACGCGCTTCGTGTTCGTCGGCTTCCTGCCCGGGCAGGCGAAGGCGCGCCGCGAGCTCCTGGCGACGCTCGGATCCCTGCCGTTCGCGCTCGTCGTGTTCGAAGCGCCGCACCGCGTGCGCGCCACCGTCGATGGGCTCGCCGAAGCGCTGGACGCCGATCGCGACCTCGTCGTCGCGCGCGAGCTCACCAAGCTGCACGAGTCGGTCGCGCGCGTTCGGCTCGGCGACGCCGGCGCATGGCTGGACGCCGACGCGAACCGCGGGCGCGGCGAGTTCGTGCTGATCGTCGATGCGCCCAAGGCCGCGGCGCCGACGGGCGAAGTCTCGCCCGAGGCGCTCGCGTGGCTCGACGCGCTCGCCGCCGAGCTGTCGCCGTCGCGCGCCGCGAAGCTCGTCGCCGAGCGGACCGGCGCGCCGCGCGACGCGCTCTACGCGCGCGCGATCGCGCGCCGGAAGGACGAGCGTTAGGGCCTAGTACGTCTCGAGGTGGTAGCGGCCTTGCTGCCGCATGGTCGACAGCAGGACCTCCCACTCGACGCCGCGCTCGCGGCACACGTCGGCGAACGCCCGCGCGACGCCGTCCTCCATGCCCTTGAGGCCGCACACGTAGACGTAGGTCTCCGGCGAGCCCAGCAACGCAACGACGTCGGCGCCGCGCTCGCGGATGCGGTCCTGCACGTAGCGCTTGGGCGACCCGGGCACGCGCGAGAACGCGAAGTTGATGTCGATGAAGTCGCGCGGCAGCTTCATCAGCGGGCCGAAGTAGGGCAGCTCCTCCTCGGCGCGCGCGCCGAAGAACAGCATCAGCGACCCGCCCTCGCCGAGCGCGACGTGCCGGCGCCGCCGCTCGGTCATCGCGCGCATCGGCGCCGAGCCGGTGCCGGTGCAGACCATCAGCAGGTTCGCGCCCGCGTGGTTGGGCATCAGGAAGCTCTGGCCGTAGGGCCCGATCACGTCGACGGCGTCGCCCTTCGCGAGACCGCACAGGTAATTGGAGGCCACGCCCACGACCGGAGTGCCCTGATGGTCCTCCGTCACGCGCTTCACCGTCAGCGCGACGTTGTTGTAGCGCGGGCGCTCGCCGTCGCGCGGGCTCGCGATCGAATAGAGGCGCGGATAGTGCGGCCGGCCCTGCGTGTCGGTTCCGGGCGGCACGATGCCGATCGTCTGGCCCTCGAGCACCGGGAACGGCATCGCGCCGAAGTCGAGGACGATGTGGCGCACGTCCGAAGATGCCGCGTCCCCGGTCAGGCGGAAGTTGCCGCTGACCGTCGCCTTCGCGGGCTTCGCGATCGTATAGAGGTTGACCAAAGGCTTTTCCGCCGACCACGGGGCCGGCGCGACACCGCCCTGGCCGGCGCTCGCGGCCGTGACGAGCGCAGCGATCTCCGGGGGCAGCGCGTCGGCCGCGGTGTCGCTCGACGCGACGTCGCGTTGCGCCGGAAGCACGTCCCAGCCGAGCTGGTCGTCGAGCGAGTAGGCCTCGCCGCGCGCGACCTGGCGCCAGTTGTCGATCGCGCCGGTCGGGCACGGCGCGATGCACGCGTTGCAGCCGTTGCAGATCGCGAAGTCGACGACGTAGTTGCGCGCGTCGTGCGTGATCGCGTCGACCGGGCAGGTCTCCTCGCAGGTGTTGCACCGGATGCAGATCTCCGGGTCGATCAAATGTTGTCTGGCGAGGTCCGTGGCGCCCATGGTCACGCAAAGCGAACGTAGTCGAAATCGACCGGCTGGCCGTTGATGCCGCGTGCGGGCGGCGCGATCCAGTTGGCGAACTTCCCCGGGGCGGCGACGCGGCCCATCAGCGACGACACGTACGCGCGGTCTTCCGGCGTCGGCAGCCACTCGCGCTCGTGCTTCGCCCACGCCGCGGCGTCAATGACGTGGCCGTCGGGAGCGATGTGCGCCGCGGCGAGCGGGCCGATCTTGCGGTGGAACGCCTTGTGCGGCACGGTCAGCCGCAACGGCAACCCGGCCTTGTCGATCACGCGGTTCCATCGCTCGACCCCCGCGGATGCATCACGTATGAAATCGTCCCGCAGCTTTTCGTTGAGCGCGTTGAGCGCCGGCGCGTCGATGCTCGCGAGCGTGCTGCCGCGCACCTCGAGGACGGGGTAGCCCCGGTCGGCGAGCACGTGGTCGTCGGCCTGCTTGCCTTCGTCGAAGCGGCCCTTGAGGCCGGTCGTGTAGAAGGTCGCGGCGTTCGACGACACGTCGGCGCCGAACAGGTCCATCGTCACCGAGAAGTGGAAGTTGAGATAGCGCTGGATCGTCGGCAGGTCGATGACGCCTGCCGCTCGGAGCTTCGCCGGGTCCTCGGTCTTGAGCTCGTTCATCACCTCGCACGTCCGCTGCACGATGCGCGCCACGCCGGACTCGCCGACGAACATGTGGTGCGCTTCCTCGGTCAGCATGAAGCGCGTCGTGCGCGCGAGCGGGTCGAAGCCCGACTCGGCGAGCGAGGCGAGCTGGAACTTGCCGTCGCGGTCGGTGAAGTAGGTGAACATGAAGAACGCGAGCCAGTCGGGCGTGCG
>DATBSV010000448.1:0-9999 GCA_036559685.1 Casimicrobiaceae bacterium | reverse complement strand
GACAGGTCGAGCGCCTCGATCCGGTGGCGCTTGAGGTCCGCGAGCAGGCGATCCTTCTCCTTGCGGTTCGCGACCTCGACGCCGACGAACAGGTGCGCCGCCGACGCATCGGCGTAGCGGTAGTTGAACTCGGTGACCGAGCGCTTGCCCAGGAGCTTGCAGAACTTGCGGAAGCTGCCGGGCCGCTCGGGGATCGTCACCGCGAGCACCGCCTCGCGCTCCTCGCCCAGCTCCGCGCGTTCGGCGACGAAGCGCAGCCGGTCGAAATTCATGTTCGCGCCGCACGCGATCGCGACGTAGGTGCGGTCCCGCGTGCGGTGGCGCTCGACCCACGCCTTGACGCCGGCGATCGCCAGCGCGCCGGCCGGCTCGAGGATCGAGCGCGTGTCCTCGAACACGTCCTTGAGCGCCGCGCAGATCGCGTCGGTGTCCACGCGCACGACCTCGTCGACGACCTCGCGCGCGAGCCGGAACGTCTCCTTTCCGACCTGCTTGACCGCGACGCCGTCGGCGAACAGCCCGACGTGCGGCAGCACGACCCGGCGCCCCGCCTCGAGCGAGCGCGCCATCGCGTCGGAGTCCTCGGGCTGCACGCCGATGATCCGCACGTCCGGGCGCACGCGCTTCACGTACGAGCCGATCCCGGCGATCAGGCCGCCTCCGCCGATCGCGACGAAGATCGCGTCGAGCGGTCCCGGCCACTGGCGCAGCACCTCCATGCCGATCGTGCCCTGCCCGGCGATGACGTCCGGGTCGTCGTACGGGTGCACGAACGTCGCGCGCGTCTTGCGCTGGATCGCGAGCGCCGCGTCGTAGGCGTCGCTGTAGCTGTCGCCGTGCAACACGACCTTCGCGCCGCGCGCCTCGACCGCGGTGATCTTGATGTGCGGCGTCGTGACCGGCATCACGATCGTCGCGGCGCAGCCGAGCGTCTGCGCGGCGAGCGCGACGCCCTGCGCGTGGTTGCCGGCGGACGCCGTGATGACGCCGCGCGCACGCTCCGCGGCCGTCATTCGCGCCATCTTGTTGTACGCGCCGCGCAGCTTGAACGAGAACACGCTCTGTTGGTCCTCGCGCTTGAGCAGCACGCGGTTGCCCAGGCGCTTGGAGAGCGTCGGCGCGAGGTCGAGCGGCGTCTCGACCGCGACGTCGTAGACTTGCGCGGTCAGGATGCGCTGGAGATAGTCGGTCGCCATGCGGGGGAAGCGAGCGTAGCACGGCATCTGCTAGGCTTCGGGCCGCCATGCCCCACCGCAAGCCCTCCGCCGCGCCGTCGATGCTCGCCGTCGTCGACATGGGCAGCAACAGCTTCCGCCTCGAGGTCGGACGCGTCGAGGGCAACCAGATCTACCGGCTCGATACGGTGCGCGAGCCGCTGCGGCTCGGCGCGGGCATCGACGAGAAGGGCAACCTGACGCCTCACGCGCAGCGCGAGACGCTCGCGTGCCTCGCGCGCTTCGGCGAGCGGCTGCGCGGCTTCGATCCGGCGAACGTCCGCGCGGTCGCCACCAACACGTTCCGCGTCGCGAAGAACGCCGCGCAGTTCCTGCCCAAGGCGCAGGCCGCGCTCGGCTTCCCGATCGACGTGATCGCCGGTCACGAGGAAGCGCGCCTGATCTACGTCGGCGTCGCGCACCTGCTTCCGCCGGGCGAGGCGCCGCGGCTGGTCGTCGACATCGGCGGCGGCTCGACCGAGTTCATCATCGGGCGCGGCATGCTGCCCGACCGCCTCGAATCGCTCAAGCTCGGTTGCGTCACGATGACTGCGCGCTTCTTCGCGGACGGCAGGATCTCCAAGGGCGCGCTGCTCAAGGCCGAGACCTACGCGCAGGTCGAGGTCGAGGCGATCGCGCGCGAGTTCTCGCGCGGGCACTGGAAGGACGCCTACGCGTCGTCGGGCACCGCGCTCGCGCTCGCCGACATCTGCGAGCAGAACGGTTGGTCGGAGCAAGGCATCACGCCCGAGGGTCTCGCGCGGCTGCGCAAGCGCATGCTGGCCGCGGGCGAGGCGTCGGACCTGCACCTCGCGGGCCTCAAGGACGAGCGCAAGCCGGTGCTCGCCGGCGGCTTCGCGGTGATGGCCGCGGCGATGCAGGAACTGCAGATCCCGCGCATCCTGCCGGTCGGCGGCGCGCTGCGCCTGGGCGTGCTCTACGACCTGCTCGGCCGCCGCGAAGAGCGCGACAGCCGCGAGGCGACGGTCGCCTCGTTCCTCGAGCGCTATCACGTCGACCGCCCGCACGGCGAGCGCGTCGCGGCGCTCGCGCGGAAGCTCTACGACGAGGCCGCCGCGAAGCCCAACCCGAACGTCGAGCGCCACGTCGGCTGGGCCGCGCTTCTGCACGAAGTCGGGTACACGGTGTCGCACCTCGGCTTCCACAAGCACGGCGCGTACATCCTCGGCAACGCCGACATGCCGGGCTTCTCGCGGCAGGACCAGCAGTGGCTAGCGCTGCTCGTGCTGGGCTGCCGTGGCGGGCTGGACAAGGTCGCGCCGGCGCTCGCCGACCCGAGCGTGCGCGCGCAGATCCTCGCGCTGAGGCTTGCCGTGCTGTTCCACCATGCGCGCCAGCCGATCGCGCTGCCGCGCATCCGCATCACTCCCGGCCGCGCGTACGGCGTCGCGGTGCCCGCTGCATGGCTGCGCGCGCACCCGCTCACCGAGACGCTGCTTGCAAAGGAGCGCGACGAGTGGCGCAAGGCCGGCCACCCGTGGAAGCGCGGTTGAAGCGGCGATCGCGAACGCGCGTCGCCGCTACACCAGGTCGGGCCCGATCGCGACCTTGAGGACGACGCCCGCGTCGCCTTCGCGCGTGCGGTTGGAGAGCCACCACACCGCGCCCTTCTTGATCGACCACGACGCCTCGGCGCCCGCGAGCAGCATCGCCGCGACCTCGCCGAGCGTCGGCTGGTGGCCGACGACGAGCACGGGCTCGCGGGAATCCGGCCAACCCGCCACGGCGAGCACGGCGGCGGCGCTCGCCCCGGGGGCGATTTCGTCGACCGTCTTGTATTTGCGCCCGAGCGCGAGCGCGGTCTGCTCGGAGCGCGCGGCCGGCGAAACGAGGATGCGTGTCGTGTCGGGCAGGCGCGGCTCGAGCCACGCCGCGATGCGCTCGGCCTGCTTCAATCCCTTCGACGTCAGGCGGCGGCCGAGGTCGGGCTCGCCCGGCTCCGCCTCGGCGTGGCGCCAGAGGATCAGGTCCATCAGCCGACCGCGCCGCCGGCGAGGCGCTCGAGAAGCACGACCTGCGCGGCGCGCGCGCGCTTGCGACCCGGCTGCGCGCGCGTCCACGCACCGGTCGCGTCGAGCAACCACGCGTCGCGGTTGTCGGCGAGGTAGACCTTGAGCCCCTCGTCGATCACGCGCCGCTTCGCCGTCGCGTCGGTCACCGGAAACGCGATCTCGATGCGCCGGAACAGGTTGCGCCCCATCCAGTCGGCGGAGGCGAGCCACACGTCGCGCTCGCCGTCGTTCTCGAAGTACCAGATGCGGTGGTGCTCGAGGAAGCGGCCGAGGACCGAGCGCACGCGGATGTTCTCCGAGTAGCCCGGGACGCCCGGGCGCAGCGCGCACGCGCCGCGCACGATCAGGTCGATCTCGACGCCCGCCTGCGACGCCTGCACGAGCGCCTTGATCACGCCCTCCTCGACCAGCGCGTTCATCTTCGCGATGATGCGCGCGGGCTTGCCGTCCTGCGCGTGGCGCGTCTCGCGACGGATCATCTCCAGCACGCGCCGATGCATCGTGAACGGCGCGAGCACCAGCTTCTTCATGCGCGCGGCCTTCGCGAGGCTGGTGATGTGCAGGAACACCTCGTTCACGTCGTTGCAGAGCTCCGCGTCGGCGGTGAGCAGGCCGAAGTCGGTGTACTGGAGCGCCGTGCGCGGGTGGTAGTTGCCGGTGCCGAGGTGCGCGTACGGCACGATGCGCGTGCCCGCCGCCGTCGCCTCGCGTCGGAGGATCAGCGCCATCTTCGCGTGGGTCTTGAGGCCGAACACCCCGTACACGACCTGCGCGCCCTCGCGCTCGAGCCGGCCGGCCCAGTTGATGTTCGCCTCCTCGTCGAAGCGCGCCATCAGCTCGACGACGACGGTGACTTCCTTGCCTCGACGCGCCGCGTCGATCAGCGCTTCCATCAGCACCGAGTTGACGCCGGTGCGGTAGACGGTCTGCTTGATCGCGACGACGTCGGGATCGGTACCCGCGCGCCGGATGAACTCGACGACCGGGTCGAACGACTGGTACGGGTGGTGCAGCAGCACGTCACCCTTGCGCACCGCGCTCAGGATGTCGTCGTCCTCGTCGAGCGACAACGGCCGTGCGGGCACGAACGGCGGGTAGCGCAGCGTGTCGATGTCGACCTGGTCGATCAGCGAGGCGAGGCGCATGAGGTTCACCGGGCCGTCGCAGCGGTAGAGCTCGTCGTCGCCGAGCTCGAACTGCGCCAGCAGGAAGCGCGCGAGGTGCTCGGGGCAGCCCTCCGCCACCTCGAGGCGCAGCGGGAGCCCGAACTGCCGGTGCGGCAGCTCGCCCTGCAGCGCCTGGCGCAGGTTCTTGACCTCCTCCTCGTCGAACCACAGGTCCGCGTCGCGCGTCACGCGGAACTGCGAGTACGACACGACATCGCGGCCGGGGAACATGTTGCCGAGGTGCTCGTGCAACACCGCGGACAGGAGCAGGAACGCGTTGTCGCCGGCGCCGAGCGACGCCGGAAGCTTCATCACGCGGGGCAGCACGCGCGGCGCCTTGACGATCGCGATCGACGTCTCGCGACCGAACGCGTCGGTCCCCGACAGCTCGACGATGAAGTTGAGGCTCTTGTTGCCGACCTGCGGGAACGGATGCGCGGGATCGAGCCCGATCGGCGTGAGCAGCGGGCGGACCTGGTCGCGAAAATTCGCCGCCACCCATTGGCGCTGCGCGGCCGTGAGCTCGCTCCGGCGCAGCAGGCGCACGCCGTGCTCGGCGAGCGCGGGCAGGACCTTGGCGTTGAGGCACGCGTACTGGTCGGCGACCAGCGCGTGCGCCTCGGCCGTGATCGACGCGTAGGTCGCGCGGAGCTCGCCCATCGTCATGCCCGGCGGCGCCATCTTCGAGCGCAGGTGGCCCATCAGGCCGGCGACGCGGATCTCGAAGAACTCGTCGAGGTTGGACGCGACGATGGTCAGGAAGCGCAGCCGCTCGAGCAGCGGGATCGACGCGTCCTGCGCGAGTGCCAGCACGCGGCGATTGAACGCGAGCAGCGAGAGCTCGCGGCTGATCGGCGAGCGGTCGATGGCGAGCGGTTCGGGGGCGCGCATGGCCTTGGCGCGCGGTGGAGGCACGGCGCGCGGATTGTCGATCATCGCGTGTCGCGATGACGGTTCGATGACGGCGGGGCGCGCCCTGCCGGTGGCCTCGGCCTGGCGCGGCCGGGGCGGGGGTCGGAGCGTCACGGTGCGTCTCCGACCGGGGGCCGCCTCACGCGGCCTGGTCGATCTCCCTCTCGAGCGCGAGCCACACGCACCGGCCGCGGCTTGCGGCGTCGAGCGCCTCGAGGTAGGCGCGGTGCGCGGCAAGCTCGGACTCGGACGGCACGATCACGAGGATCGCGGGTCGCGGCCCGGCGTCGCCGCCGTGGGCATGCGCGGTCGCCGCGACCGCCGACTTCGGCAGGTCCATCGCGAGCGACTCCTGGCCTCGCGTCAACGCGAGGTACACCTCGGACAGCAGCTTCGCGTCGAGCAGCGCGCCGTGCAGCGTGCGCTCGCCGTTGTCGACGGCGAAGCGCTCGCACAGCGCGTCGAGGTTGTTGCGCTTGCCCGGGAACGCCTCGCGCGCGAGCTGCAGCGTGTCGACGATCGCGTGCGCGATGTCGCGGCACGTCGGCGCCTCGACGCGCGACAGCTCGGCGTCGAGGAAGCCCACGTCGAACGGTGCGTTGTGGATCACCCACTCGGCGCCGCGCGCGAACGCGACGAACTCGGCGGCGACGTCGCGAAACGGCGGCTTGTCGCGCAGGTCGTCCCAGGTCATGCCGTGCACCTCGGTCGCGCCGATGTCGATCTCGCGCTCCGGATTGACCTTGAAGTGCAGGTGGCGGCCGGTAGGACGCCGGTCGACGAGCTCGATGACCGCGATCTCGATGATCCGGTGGTCCTGGCGCGGGTCGAGACCCGTCGTCTCGGTGTCGATGATCAGCTGGCGCATCGTAACCGCCAGTTTACTCCCTACTTGCGGTACTTCTGGATCGTCGACTGGATCTCGGCGATCGCGCGCTCGATCTCGTCGTCGGTCAGGTCGCGCTGCTGGCCCTTGCGGTCGGTGAGCGTGAGCGTGCGGTCGATCTGGGTCTCGAACTCGCCGAGCCCCATCGTCTCGGTGATCGTCGAGGGCTCCTCGGCCGGCGTCTCGGGACCCCAGCGCACGACGATCACGGACAGGTTGTCGCCGTCGGCTCCGCCGCGCTTCTCGGCTTCCCGCATCATCTGCGGCGCCGACTTCAGGATCGGCTGCGACGTCACGTAGCTCGCCATCTCGTGCTGCGGCATCACGCTCCACAGCCCGTCGGTGCAGATGAGCATCACGTCGCCGTTGCGCAGCGCGGTGCGCTTGGAGAGGTCGATCACCGGGTCGACGAGGCCGCCCAGGCAGCTGAAGATCTTGTTGCGGTCGGGATGCTGCGCGACTTCCTCGGAGCCGATGATTCCCTGGTCGACGAGGTACTGCACCTTCGAGTGGTCCTTGGTCGAGCCGATCATCGCGCCCTGCCGGTACAGGTAGAAGCGCGAGTCGCCGACGTGCGCCCAGTGCGCGTAGCCGGCCTGGATGACGACGGCGACGCACGTCGTGCGCGGCGTCTCGAGCATCGAGAACTGGTTCGCGTAGCTGCCCAGCGCCGCATGCGCGCGGAGCATCGTGTCCTGCAGGAAGCGCAGCGGGTTGCGCAGGATCGGCTTCGCCTCCTGCTGGAAGCGCTCGACGAAGAGCCGCACGCAGATCTGCGCCGCGATCTCGCCGCCCGCATGGCCGCCCATCCCGTCGGCGACGACCATCATGAGCGTGTCGCGCCCGTACGTGTAGGCGATGCGGTCCTGGTTGACGCGCCGCTGGCCCTTGCGCGATTCCTGGAAGATCGTGAAGCGCATCGAACGCCCGCCTCCCCGACGGGCGGCGCGATTCTACCGCGAGGCGTCTACGCGCCGATCTCGGAGAACAGCACGCGCTTGATGTTGCCGATGAGCGAGAGCTTGCGCTTCTTGGGCGGGATGTCGCGGATCGCCTTCTGCAGCGCGAATACCGATTGCGGCCGCTCGAGCGGGTCGAGGCGCAGGCACCAGTCGACGACCTCGAGCAGGTTGTCCGAGTACTGGCCGGCCCAGATCTTCTTCGCCGAGACGAGGTGGTCCTCCTGCACGCGCGCGTCGGCCGCCTGCGGCGCGAATGCCGCGAGGCACGCGAACATCGAAGCGCCGACGCCGTAGACATCGGTCCAGGGCCCGAGCCGGTCGGGCTCGCGATACTGCTCGGGCGCGGCGAAGCCCGGCGTGTACATCGGCGCGAGCTTGGGGCGGGTGTTGGTCAGCGTCTGGCGCGCGGCGCCGAAGTCGAGCAGCACCGGGGTTCCGTCGGTGCGCAGGTAGATGTTCGCCGGCTTGATGTCGAGGTGCAGGAGCTTGTGCGTGTGCACCTCGCGCAGGCCGTTCAGGAGGTGCATGAACACGTGCCGGACGAAACGCTCCGACATCTGGTCCTGCCGCATCTGGATCTGCTGCTGCAGCGTGCGCCCGCGCTCGTAGCGCATCACCATGTAGACGGTCTCGTTCGCGCGGAAGAAGTTCAACACGCGCACGACGTTCGGATGGTTGATCTTCGCGAGGGCGCGGCCCTCCTCGAAGAAGCACTTCATGCCGTAGCGGAACGAGGTCAGGTTCTCGGCCGACGACGCGCGCACCACGTCGCCCTCGGTGCGCAGCACCAGCGAGGACGGCAGGTATTCCTTGATCGCGACCGGCTGGCCGACGTCGTCGAACGCCCGGTAGACGATCGAAAAGCCGCCTCGGCTGATCTGCCGGTCGACCCGGTAGTTCAGGAGCTGGTAGCCGCTGGGGAGGGCCTGGTTGGTGACGGGCATGCGCTCGGTTGTCGCGTCGATTCCGCGATGCTGCCGCAAGAGGCGTGCCAGCAGGCGCCCCGCGCCCTTGCGCGGGGGTCGGATAACGCATACATTCTCCCGTCCCGGGGACCCCATGTAAAGCCCGGAAAACGTGATGAAATCCGGCCACTTCCCCCGATGATCCTCAGCATGACCGGCTTCGCGTCGGCTTCCGCCGAGCTGCCGGGCGCCTCGCTCGCGGCCGAGCTCCGCAGCGTCAACCACCGCTACCTCGACCTCTCGCTCAAGCTGACCGACGAGCTGCGTACGCTCGAGCCGGCGCTCCGCGAAAGGCTGACCGGCGCGCTCAAGCGCGGCAAGGTCGAGCTCAGGCTCGGCGTCGCCCGGACAACGCCGGGCGCCGCGCGGCTGGCTGTCGATGCCGACCGGGTCGCCGCGCTGGCCGCCGCCGCGATCGACGTGGAGCGTCAGGTGCCGCGCGCTTCGCAGCTATCCGTCCACGAGATCCTGCGGTGGCCCGGCGTCCTCGTCGAGTCGACCGTCGACGCCGACACGCTGTTGTCGCGCGCGCTCGCGCTGGTCGACGAGGTGCTCGGCGAGCTCTCGTCGGCGCGCGCACGCGAAGGCGCGAAGCTCGCCGCGGTCCTGATCGCGCGGCTCGACGACATCGACGTGCAGATCGCTCGCGTCGCGCCGCGCATCCCCGCGGTCCACCTCGCCTTCACCGAGAAGCTCCATGCGCGGCTGCGCGAGGCCGGGCTCGATCCCAACGAGGACCGGCTGAAGCAGGAGCTCGCGCTGTTCGCGACCAAGGTCGACGTCGACGAGGAGCTCGCGCGCCTCGCGACGCACGTCGCCGAGTTCCGCCGCGTGCTCACCGCGGGCGGCAGCGCCGGCAAGCGCCTCGACTTCCTCGCGCAGGAGCTGCACCGCGAGGCGAACACGCTCGGCTCGAAGTCGGTCGACACGGCGCTCTCGCGCGCGGCGCTCGAGCTCAAGGTGCTGATCGAGCAGATCCGCGAGCAGGTGCAGAACATCGAATGACGATCACGACCCAAAGCCCGGGCGCTTCCGGGTGCCTGTTCGTCATCGCGGCGCCCTCCGGCGGCGGCAAGACCAGCGTCGTCAACGCGCTGCTCGAGCGCGAGCCCCGCATCAAGCTGTCGGTGTCGTACACGACACGGCCGCCCCGGCCCGGCGAGGAGGACGGCACGCACTACCACTTCGTCGACGTGCCGCGCTTCATGAAGCTCAAGGACGCCGGCGAGTTCCTCGAGCACGCGCACGTGCACGGCAACTGGTACGCGACCTCGGCGACCTGGCTCGCCGAGCAGGTGCAGCAGGGGAACGACGTCCTGCTCGAGATCGACTGGCAGGGAGCCGCCCAGGTACGACGCCTGGTGCCGGGCTCGGTGCTGGTCTTCCTGCTGCCCCCGTCGATCGACTCGCTGCGCGAGCGGCTGGAAAAGCGCGGCCAGGACAGCTCCGCGGTGATCCAAAAACGCCTCGATGCGGCCCGCGAGGAGATGCGCCACGCGGGCGAGTTCGATTATGTTATTATGAATCAGGACTTTGCGAGGGCCGTCGACGATCTGTCCGTGATCGTCCGCGCAGCGCGCCTTGCGGCGACGCGCCAGCTCATCCGCCACGCGCGCACGTATTCCGACCTGATCGACTGACGGCAGAAGGAACGACCATGGCTCGCATCACGATCGACGACTGTCTTGCCCGCATCCCCAACCGCTTCGAGCTCACGCTCGCGGCCACCAACCGCGCGCGCCAGATCTCGGCCGGCTCGACGCCGCTGCTCGACGCCGACCGCGACAAGCCGACGGTCATAGCGCTGCGCGAAGTCGCTGCAGGCAAGGTCGGCATCGAGATGCTGTTGAAGACGCCGCCG
>DATBSV010000447.1:0-15553 GCA_036559685.1 Casimicrobiaceae bacterium | reverse complement strand
TCGATCCTGGGCGGGCGCGGCAGCTACCTCGGCACCGTCGCCGGTGTGATCCTGATCACGCTCCTGCAGTCGATCCTGTCGGTGATGCAGATCGAGGAGTTCGGCCGCCACGTCATCTACGGCGCCGTGATCGTCGCGATGCTCCTGATCTACGGCCGGCGGCGGCCCGACGCGGCTTGACCTTCAGCGCAGCACGTCGTCGGCGCGCGCGAGGAGCGCGGTCGGGAGCGTGACGCCGATCGCGGCGGCCGTGCGCAGGTTGACGCAAAGTTCGAGGACGGTCGCGCGCTCGACCGCCAGGTCGCCGGCCTTCGCACCCTTCGCGATCCGTCCGACGAAATTTGCCGCCCGGAGGAATGACACGGCGGAGTCCGGGCCGTACGACAGGAGCCCGCCGTCGATGGCGAACTCGCGCACGTTGCCCATCGAGGGCAGGCGTCGGGCCACCGCAAGCTCGGCGATCCGCTTTCGCGCGCTGAACAACGCGGGGCTCGGATTGTGCAGGATCAGCGCGTCGACGCGCGCTGCTGCGAGAGCGGCGAATGCGCGGTCGAGGTCCGCCGGACCCGCCGACTCGGCAGGAACGAGCTGCACGTCCAGCGCGCGCGCCTCGGCGTCGGTCCGTTTCAGCATCTCTTCCTCGGTTCGCTCGGGGAAGGCGCCTCGCTGCCACAGGTAGGCAACGCGGCGGACGCCGGGGACCGCCTGCTTCAGCAACTCGACGCGCTTGCCGAAGATCTCGTTGCCGAGGTTCGAGATCCCGGTGACGTTGCCGCCGGGCCGGGCGAGGCTCGCCACCAGCCCGCTCGCCACGGGATCGGGATCGCCGATGAAAAGGACGGGGATCGTCCGCGTGGCCGTCATCGCCGCACGAGCCGCCGGCGTCGACGGCGCGAGGATGACGTCGGGCGCGAGCGCGACGAGCTCAGTCGCCAGTGCCGGGAAGCGATCCTGCCGCCCCTCGACGTCGCGCACGACCACGGTCAGGTTGTCGTGCTCGGCATAGCCGAGGTCGCCGAGTCCCCGGAGAAAGGCGTCGAGCAGGCGCGGATTGCTTCGATAGCCGCTGACCAGGATGCCGACGCGGAGCGGCTTCGGCTTTTGCGCGCGCGCGGCGAACGACACCGCGGCGAGGCCTCCGACGGCCGACGCCAGGAACGTCCGTCGCGCGATCACGCCGGCGGCACGTAGCCTTGCGGCATCTCGGCGCCTCCGCCGAAGAAGTGCTTCTCCATCTGCTCGGCGAGCCACTTTCGCGCGCGCGCGTCCGCGAGCGACAGCCGATTCTCGTTCACCAGCATCGTCTGGTGCTTGATCCAGCCCTGCCACGCTTCCTTCGACACGTTCTCGTAGATGCGCTTGCCGAGCTCGCCCGGGTAGGGCGGGAAGTCGAGGCCTTCGGCATCGCGGCCGAGCTTGACGCAGTGAACGGTGCGGGGCATGACGGAATCCTTCGTGAAAACGACTACAGCGCCTTACGATACACCTGCGAGCGCCGCTGGTAGTTGTAGAGCGAGCGCTTCTCGCGCGGCAGGTCGCCGACGGCGGCGGGGCGGTACCCGCGCTCGAGGAACCAGCCGGCGGTGCGCGTCGTCAGCACGAACAGCGCGTTGAGCTTGAGCTTCCGCGCACGACCCTCGATCTCCTGCATCAGCGCCTCGCCGTAGCCCTCGCGGCGAAAGTCCGGGTGCACCGCGAGCGCGGCGAGCTCGCCGACCTTCTCGTCGGGGAACGCGTAGAGCGCCGCGCAGCCGATGATCTGGTTGTCGTACTCGGCCACGACGAAGCGCTCGATCTCGGCCTCGAGGCGCTCGCGCGAGCGGCGCACCAGGACGCCCTGCTCCTCGAGCGGCTCGATGATCTGCAGGATCCCCTGCACGTCGTCGATCGTCGCGTTGCGCATGTGCGCGAGCGGGGCCGACGAGACCATCGTGCCGACGCCGTCGCGCGTGAAGAACTCGAGCAGCATCGCGCCGTCCACGCGCCACGACAGGAGGTGCGCGCGCGTCACGCCGTTGTCGCAGGCACGCACGGCGTTGGGCAGGTAGTGGCGCACGTCCGCCGCGAGCTTCGCCGGGTGCTGGAGCAACGCCTCGGCATCGCGCGTCGACAGGTCGGTGAGCAGGCGCTTGCGCCCGTTGCGCACGCCGTCCGGCTCCATCAGGAACACGAGCTTGTGCACGCCGAGCCGCACCGCGACCTGCATCGCGACTTCCTCGACGGCGAGGTTGTAGAGCTCGCCGGTCGGCGAGTACCCGAGCGGCGAGATCAGCACGATGTCGCCGTCGTCGAGACGCTGGCGGATCGCCTCGGTGTCGATGCGCCGCACCTCGCCGGTCAGCAGCATGTCGACGCCGTCGACGACGCCCATCGGCTTCGCCGTGATGTAGTTGCCGCTCGAGACGCGGTTGTAGGCGCCTGCCATCGGCGAGTTCGCCACGCCGAGCGACAGCATCGCCTCGATGCGGCTGCGCGCCTGGCCGGCGGCCTCGAGCACGCAGTCCATGGTCTCGGCGTCGGTGACGCGCAGTCCCTTGTGGTAGCGCGACGCGAGGTTCTGCTGCTCGAGGATCGCCTCGATCTGCGGGCGCATGCCGTGGACGACCACGATCCGGATGCCCAGGCTGTGCAGCAGGTTGAGATCGTGGACGATGCCGAGGAACGCGTCGTCGGCGACGACCTCGCCGCCGAACGCGATCACGAAGGTCTTGTCGCGGAACGCGTGGACGTAGGGCGACGCCGCGCGGATCCATTGCACGAAGCCGCGCGTCGCGGCGGAACGGGCATCGGGCGGTGCGGCGGGGTCCTTGGCCATCGGAGGGGCGTATCGAGTGACGCGCGCGATCATAGCACCGCGGCTCGCCTATAATCATCGCTGCCCGTCGATGTCCGCACCGCTTCTCTCCCACCTCAATCCGCCGCAGCTCGAGGCCGTCACGCTGCCGCACGGCTCGGCGCTCGTCCTCGCGGGCGCCGGCAGCGGGAAGACGCGCGTGCTCACGACGCGCATCGCGTGGCTGCTTGCGACCGGCCAGGCGTCGCCGCTGTCGGTCCTCGCCGTCACCTTCACGAACAAGGCGGCCCGCGAGATGCTGCTGCGGCTGTCGGCGCTCACGCCGATCAGCGTGCGCGGCATGTGGATCGGCACCTTCCACGGCCTGTGCAACCGCATGCTGCGCGCGCATCACCGCGACGCGAACCTGCCCAAGCTGTTCCAGATCATGGACACGCAGGACCAGCTCGCGCTGATCAAGCGCATGTACAAGGCGCACAACGTCGACGACGACCGCTTTCCGCCCAAGCAGCTCGCGTGGTTCATCTCGGCGGCGAAGGAAGCGGGCCTGCGCCCGCCGGCGGTCGAGGCGGGCGACGAGTTCGCGCGACGGCAGGTCGAGCACTATGCGCTCTACGAGGCGATGTGCCAGCGCGACGGCGTCGTCGACTTCGCCGAGCTGCTGCTGCGCAGCTTCGAGCTCCTGGCGCATAACGACTCGATCCGCAATCACTACCAGCGCCGCTTCTCGCACCTGCTCGTCGACGAGTTCCAGGACACCAACCTGCTCCAGTACAAGTGGCTGCGGCTGCTTGCGGGGGCCGACGCCGCGGTGTTCGCCGTCGGCGACGACGACCAGTCGATCTACGCGTTCCGCGGCGCGAACGCGGCGAACATGCAGCATTTCGAGCGCGACTTCGCCGGCGGGCGTCCGGTGCGGCTCATCAAGCTCGAGCAGAACTACCGGTCGCACGGCCACATCCTCGATGCCGCGAACGCGCTGATCCGGCACAACCGCGCCCGGCTCGGCAAGGAGCTCTGGACGAGCGAGGGCAAGGGCGAGCCGGTGCGTGCGTTCGCCGCGCCTACCGACCTCGACGAGGCCGCGTTCGTCGTCGATGTCGTCAAGGGCCTCGCGGACGAAGGCGTGCCGCTGTCCGAGGTCGCGATGCTCTACCGCAGCAACGCGCAGTCGCGCGTGCTCGAGCACGCGCTATTCAACGCCGGGCTGCCGTATCGTGTGTGGGGCGGCATGCGGTTCTTCGAGCGCGCCGAGGTCAAGCACGCGCTCGCGTACCTGCGGCTCGTCGCCCAGCCCGAGGACGACGGCGCGCTCCTGCGGGTCGTCAATTTCCCGCCGCGCGGCATCGGGGCGCGCACGCTCGAGCAGCTTCAGGACGTCGCGCGCGGCCGCGGCACCAGCCTGTGGCAGGCCGCGGCGAGCGGCGCCGTCGCCGGCAAGGCGGGCAGCAGCCTCGCGACGTTCATCCGCACGATCGAGAAGCTGCGCGTGGAAACCGCGTCGCTGCCGCTGCCCGAGGCGGTCGAGCACGTGATCGAGAGCGCGGGCCTCAAGGCGCACTACGCGGCCGAGAAGGACGGCGAGGACCGCATCGAGAACCTCGAGGAGCTCGTCAACGCGGCCCAGGGTTTCGTGCGCGAGGCCGACATCGCGAGCGATGCGCCGATGCTATCCGATCGCGTCATGCCCGACGCCCCGATTCCCGAGGACGGCCCGGCCGAAGGCGCGAGCGATCCGCTCACGGCGTTCCTCGCGCACGCGGCGCTCGAGGCGGGCGAGACGCAGGAAGCCGAGGGGCGGCCGGCGCTGCAGCTGATGACCGTTCACTCGGCCAAAGGTCTCGAGTTCCACACCGTGTTCGTGACCGGGCTCGAGGAGGGCCTGTTCCCGCACGAGAACAGCCTGAACGAGATGGACGGGCCCGAGGAGGAGCGGCGACTCATGTACGTCGCGCTCACGCGCGCGCGCCGGCGCCTGTATCTCACGCACGCGCAGTCGCGCATGCTGCACGGGCAGACGCGCTACCACATCGCGAGCCGCTTCATCGACGAGATCCCGCGCGATCTCATCCAGTGGCTGTCGCCGGCCCGCAAGCGCTACGGCGCGATCGACGTCGACGAGTCCGCATGGGGCGCGATCCGCGGAGCGCCGCAGGCGACCGCGCCGGCGCCCGCGTGGCGCGTGGGTCAGAACGTGCGCCACGCCAAGTTCGGCGTCGGCGTGATCGTCGACGCGGAAGGCCGCGGCAACGACGCGCGCGTGCAGGTCAATTTCCGCGAATCGGGCTTGAAGTGGCTCGCGCTCGAGTACGCGAAGCTCGAGCCGGCCTGATCCTTGTGAGTCAGGCTTCAGCCTGACGCATTTCGTTCGGCTGGAGCCGAACCCACAGTCGGTCAGACGACGCGGCTCCCCGGCGTCAGCGGCGCGAGCGTCTCGCCCGCATGGAACACGTCGCGGTAGCTCACGTAGTCGGAGATGTGCAGCGTCGCCGCGAAGAAGAACATGTACGGCATCAGTATCGCGACGCCGATGAGCGGACCGGTCGACGCGGGCAGCACGAGCGACAGCAGCGCGAGCGCGAGGCCCGGCAGCACGCCGCCGAGCACGAACACGATGAGCGCGTAGAACACGAGCGGGCGCCAGTTGGCAACGGCCGCGCGCAGCGAATGCGCGAGCGCACTGAACGCCGGCAGGTCCTGGAACACGACCAGCCCCGGCGCGAACCACAGCGCCGCCAGCGTCGGCAGCGCGACCAGCACGGCGAACAGCATCGCGAACTGGGTGCGCGAGTCGCGCAATGTCGCGTTGAGCGCGTTCGCCCACGCCTCGCGCTCGGTGTGCGTCGCGGGCGCCGGCGAGGTCAGCGCGTCGATCAGCTTGCCGCCGTCGACCAGCGTGGTCGAAAGCACCGCGACGGTGATGCCGGCCACGAACACGGCGCCCAGCACGAGCAGCGCGCGGAGGTTCGACCGGAAGCCCATGAACAGGTCGGCGATGCGCGGCTTGCCGCCGCGCTCTTGCGTCCACGCGGCCGCGAGGAAGCCGACCGCGAACACCGGCTTGATCACCGGGACCGCGAGCGGGCCGATCAGCGGGACCAGGTCGACCGCCATCATCACGAGGTAGTAGGTCGCGAGCAGGTAGAGCCACGGAAAGCGCGCGCGCGCGAACAGCGCCCACGCGTTCGCGAGCCACGCGACGCCGCGCCGCGCCGTGTGCACCGTATAGACGACGTCGCGCGGCGTGCCCATCGCGTCAGGCCGCGCGCGCGCGCGGCAGGTCGGGCACCGTGTCGACGCGATGGGCGAGGATGCGTTCGTACACGGCGGGATCGTGCGCATGGACGAGCTCGCCCGGCCGCGGCAGGTGCAGGTCGTACAGCCGCGAAAGCCAGAAGCGCAGCGCAGCGGCGCGCAGCAGCGTGGGCCAATGCTCGCGCTCGTCCGCGGTGAGCGGGCGGTGACGCTCGTAGCCTTCGACGAACGCGCTGGTGCGCGCCGCGTCGAGCGCGCCGTCCGGGCCGTTGCACCAGTCGTTCACGGCGATCGCGAGGTCGTAGGCGAGGAAATCCGTCGCGGCGAAGCCGAAGTCGATGATCCCGGCGACGCGGCCGGCGGCGAACAGGACGTTGTCGCGGAACAGGTCGCCGTGGATCGCCGCCTTCGGCAGCCTGAGCTTGCCGAGGCCCGACTGGTGCTTCAGCTCGGCGGCGAGCAGTGCGTTCTGCGCCTCGTCGAGGAACGGGCGCACGGCGCGCGCGGCCTGGCGCCACCATGCCGGGCCGCGCCGGTTGTCGAGGCGGCCGCGGTAGCTTTGCGCGGCGACGTGCAATTCGGCGAGCGCCGCGCCGACGGCGCCGCAATCGGCGTCGGTCGGCGCAAGGTGCGCGACGCCGTCGATGCGGTCGACGAGGCTCGCCGGCTTGCCGCACAGCATCGAGAACAGCGAACCGGTGCGGTCGGGCGCCGGCGCCGGTACCGCGACGCCGGCCTTCGCGAGGTGCGCCATCAGGTTCAGGTAGAACGGCAACTCCTCGGCCGGCAGGCGCTCGTAGAGCGTGAGCACGTAGCGGCCGCGCTCGGTCGTCACGAAGTAGTTCGTGTTCTCGATACCGGCCTTGATCGGCTCGAGCTCGCACAGCGCGCCGAGGCCGTAGCGCGCCAGCCATGCATCGAGTTCCTCGGCCGAGACGGTCGTGTAGACGGACATGCAGGAGCGCGCGGCGCGTGACGCCGGGCGCGTCGAGTCAGGCGCGGCGAGCGCGCCGGATCACCACGAGAACAGCACCCACATCGGCACCTTGAGCGACGGTTCGAGGCTCTCGCGACGGATGTACGTGTTCCCCACGCCGTCGGGGACCAGGTAGTAGGGACGGCCGTGGCGCGGCGTCACCCTGATGAACTTGAGCTCGCCGCCGATGCGCACTTCCTCCTGCGTCTCGTTCTCCTTGCGGACGATCGTCACCTGCGTGTCCTGCGCGGGGTCGGCCGCATACGGGAGAGGCGGTGGGGTCGCCGAATCGGCCCCGGGGGGCGGCGGCGGGGGTGGCGGCGGCGCGATCTGCGCCCATGCGGCCGACGCGGCGAGTGCCGCGACGCCGAGCGTCAAACGCAACCGGGCGAACGTCCGATTCACGTCGACGATTCTAGCACCGGGGAACTCCCCGGATGCACGCCGCGCGGCGTCAGCGGGGAGCGCGACCGACGCAGCGACGCCGACCTACAGGTTCAGCATCTTTTGGCGCTCTTCCTGCGTCGGCTGGAACCCGCGTCCCTCGTAGAACCGGAAGATCGCCTCGACGATCTCGTCGGGATCGTCGATGACCTGCATCATCTCGAGATCGCGCGCGCCGACCATCCCTTCGCCGACGAGCTTCGCGCGCATCCAGTCGAGCAGGCCCTGCCAGAACGCGCCGCCGACCAGGATGATCGGGATGCGCCGCGTTTTGCCGGTCTGCACGAGCGTCAGGCACTCGGAGAGCTCGTCGAGCGTGCCGAAGCCGCCGGGCAGCACGACGTACGCCGACGCGAAGCGGACGAACATCATCTTGCGCGAGAAGAAGTACAGGAAGTCGAGCGAGACGTCCTGGAAGCTGCGGTCGCCCTTTTCGTGGGGCAACGAGATGTTGAGGCCGATCGACGGCGCGCGGCCTGCGTGCGCACCCTTGTTCGCCGCTTCCATGAGACCGGGGCCGCCGCCCGAGATCACCGAGAAGCCGGCGTCGGAGAGCTTGCGCGCGATCGTGCGCGAGACCTCGTAGTACGCGTGGCCTTCGCCGATACGTGCGCTGCCGAACATCGACACGGCGGGCCGGATGCCGCGCATCCGCTCGGTCGCCGTGGCGAACTCTGCCATAATCCCCAGGACCCGCCACGCCTCCTGGCCGTTCGACGAATACATCGCCTGGGGGTCGATCAACTCCGGAATCTTCGGCGTCGTCTGTCGCATGCCTACGCTCGTCCTGGTCGACGGCTCGTCGTACCTCTATCGCGCATTCCACGCGCTGCCCGACCTGCGCACGCGCGCCGGCGAGCCGACCGGCGCGTTGCGAGGCGTGCTTTCGATGTTGCGCCGAATCGTCGATGACGACAAGCCGGACTACTTCGCCGTCGTGTTCGATGCGCCTGGCAAGACGTTCCGCGACGCGCTGTATCCGCAGTACAAGGCGAACCGTCCGCCGATGCCCGACGATCTCGCCGCGCAGATCGAGCCGCTGCACGCGCTCGTGCGCGCGCACGGCTGGCCGCTCGTGATGGTCGAGGGTGTCGAGGCCGACGACGTGATCGGCACGCTCGCGAAGCGGGCGCGCGCGCTCGGCATCGACACGACGATCAGCTCGTCGGACAAGGACCTCGCGCAGCTGGTCGAGCCGGGCATCGTCATGATCAACACGATGAGCAACGAGCGGCTCGACGAGGCGGGCGTGGTCGCGAAATTCGGCGTGCGCGCCGACCAGGTGCTCGACTACCTGACGCTCATCGGCGACACCGTCGACAACGTTCCCGGCGTCGACAAGGTCGGTCCGAAGACGGCGGTGAAATGGATCGCCGAGTACGGCTCGCTCGACGCGATCGTCGCGAATGCCGCCGGGATCGGCGGCAAGGTCGGCGAGAACCTGCGCGCCGCGCTCGACTGGCTCCCCAAGGGCCGCGAGCTCCTGACGGTGAAGACCGATTGCGAGCTGTCGCTCGGCCCGAGCGACCTCGCGATCGGGGCGCCCGACGGCGCAACGCTCGCCACGCTCTACGATCGCTACGGCTTTCGCAGCTGGTTGCGCGAAGCGGCGGGCGGCAAGTCCGCTGGCGCGCCCGCGGACGCGGCCGGCGCGATCGCCGCGCGCGCGACCAAGGACGCGGACACGCGCCGCTTCGATCCCGAGCGCGGCGACCACGTTCCGCAAGGCAAGCCCGCCGACCTCGCGTACGAGACCGTGCTCGACGACGCGACCTTCGCACGCTGGAAAGCGGCGATCACGGCTGCGCCGCTCGTCGCGTTCGACACCGAGACGACGAGCCTCGACCCGCTGACGGCGGAGATCTGCGGGCTGTCGTTCGCGATCGCGCCCGGGAAGGCCTGCTACATCCCGATCGCGCACCGCTACCCGGGCGCGCCCGACCAGCTGGGGCGCGAGCGCGTGCTCGCCGATCTCAAGGCGTGGTTCGCCGATCCCGCGCGCGCCAAGGTCGGGCAGAACGCGAAGTACGACCAGCACGCGCTCGCCAACCACGGCATCGCGGTCGCCGGCATCGCCCACGACACGCTGCTGCAGTCGTATGTGCTCGAGGCGCACCGGCCGCACGACATGGACAGCCTCGCGTGGCGCCATCTCGACTGGAAGACCATTCCGTACAACGAGGTGTGCGGCAAGGGCGCGGGCCAGATCTGCTTCGACCAGGTCGACGTCGAACGGGCAACCGAGTACTCGGCCGAGGATTCCGACGTCACGTTGCGCCTGCACGAGACGCTGTACCCGCAGGTCGCCGCGGACGCGAAGCTCGCGCGCATCTACGGAGCGATCGAGATGCCGGTTCGCGAGATCCTGTTCCGGATGGAACGCGACGGTGTGCTGATCGATGCGGACCAGTTGCGCGCGCAGAGCAAGACGCTAGGCGAGCGCGTGCTCGCGCTCGAGCAGCAGGCCTATCAGCTCGCGGGCGGCCCGTTCAACCTGGGCTCGCCCAAGCAGCTCGGCGAGATCCTGTTCGAGCGGATGAAGCTGCCGGTCGCGAAGAAGACGGCGACCGGCCAGGCGTCGACCGACGAGGAAGTGCTGCAGGAGCTCGCGGCGGACTATCCGCTGCCGAAGGTGCTGCTCGAGCACCGTGCGCTCTCGAAGCTCAAGTCGACCTACACCGACAAGCTGCCGCAGATGGTGAATGCGCGCACCGGCCGCGTGCACACGACGTTCGCGCAGGCGACCGCGGTCACGGGACGGCTCGCCTCGGCGGATCCGAACCTGCAGAACATCCCGGTGCGCACCGAGGAGGGCCGGCGCATCCGCGAGGCGTTCGTCGCGCCGCCGGGGCATGCGATCGTGTCGGCGGACTATTCGCAGATCGAGCTTCGCATCATGGCGCACCTGTCGGGCGACGAGGCGCTGGTGCGCGCGTTCGAGGCCGGCGAGGACATCCACCGTGCGACGGCCGGCGAGATCTTCGGCGTTGCGCCGAAGGACGTGACGGCCGACCAGCGCCGCTACATCAAGGCGGTCAACTTCGGCCTGATCTACGGCATGAGCGCTTTCGGCCTCGCGCAGCAGCTCGGCATCGAGCGCGGCGCGGCGCAACAGTTCATCGACAAGTATTTCCAGCGCTATCCGGGCGTCGCCGAGTACATGCAGCGCACGCGCGAGTTCGCGCGCGAGCACGGCTACGTGGAGACGGTGTTCGGCCGTCGCCTGTGGCTCACCGACATCAAGGCGGGGGGCGGCCCGCGGCGCGCCGCGGCCGAGCGCGCGGCGATCAACGCGCCGATGCAGGGAACGGCGGCCGACCTCGTCAAGATGGCGATGATCGCGGTCGCCGCGTGGATCGATCGCGAGAAGCTGCGCACGAAGCTCGTGTTGCAGGTCCACGACGAGCTCGTGCTCGAGGTGCCTGACGGCGAAGTCGCGCGCGTGAAGGTCGACCTGCCGCTCCTGATGACCGGCGTGGCGACGCTCGCGGTGCCGTTGGTCGTCGACGTAGGCGTCGGACCGAACTGGGAGCGGGCACACTGATGGCCAAGGATCTGCAAACGCCGTTCGACGTCGCGGTCGTCATGTTCACGAAGCGAACCGGCGCGCTCGCGGGCGCGGTGCGCTCGGTCTTCCGGCAGGACATCGAAGGCCGCGTGCAGGTGCTCGTCGCGACCGACGGCGCGCAGGCCGACCGCGCCGTACTGGCCGGGCTCCAGCGCGAGGCCCCGTCGGGGATGGCGCTCAGCGTGATCGACCTCGGCTACTCGACCGCGCGCTCGCGCGGCGGCCTGTACGCGCCCGAGGCCGGCGGCGCGCTCCGCGCAGCACTTACGTTGCTTGCCAACGCGCGCCACGTCGCGTACCTGTCCGAGGTCAACACGTTCGCGCCGAACCACCTGTCGTCGCTCAAGCGCGCGATCGGCGACCGCGCGTGGGCGTGGACGCAGCGCTGGTTCGCCGACGCGCGCAATGGCTCGGTGATCTGCCGCGACGACTGGGAGTCGGCAGGACCCGGCGCCGGCGCGTTCGGGAAGAGCGAGGGCGGCTTCGTCGCGGCCGATGCGCTCCTGATCGACAAGCTCGCGTGCGTCACGGCCATCCCGACGTGGATCCAGGCGGACGAAAATGGACGCGGCGAGGACCGCCGGTTCTTCCAGGCGATCCGCGCGCTGCCGCACGGCGCCACCGGACAGCCGACCGTCTACGCGAGCATCCAGGTGCAGAACCAGCACCCGTTCATGCTCGCGCAATTCCGCGAGCGCGGCGTGGTCCTCGAGCGCTACCTGACGATGACGCCCGAGCTCGAGCGCGAGGTCGCGCACGCGCTCAAGGCGCAGCGCGACTACGAGCGCGGCGTGAAGGAGAACCTGAAGTTCGGGAAGGTCGAGTTCGTGCGCCCGAAGGACGGCGAGGTCAGCTAGCGACCGCGCCCTACGCGTCGAACATCTCGCGCCAGCTTGCGTACCAGCTTCCCGCGACGACCGGCCCGAGCACGAACCAGCCGAGGCCGAGCGGGATCGACGCGACGATCGCGAGCCCGATGAAGATCAGGCCGTAGACCGCCATCGCGCCGAGGTTCTGCCAGGACGCGCGGAAGCTCTTCTGCATCGCCGCGATCGGCTCCTCGCCGTTCAGCACGACGAGCTGCGGGGCGAACCAGTACGCCATCATGATGGCCGTGCCGGCGACCAGCACGAACGGCGCGAGGATCAGGCCGGTGATCCCGATCGAGCCGAGCAACGCCATTCCCAGCTGCGACGGTTCCGTGCTCATTGCCGAGAAGATTCCCGCGCCGCCGGCGACGCCGAGGATCACGACGATGACGACGATCCACAGCACGAACATCGCCGCGAGGTAGAGGAGGCCGACGATGAACAGCGGCATGAACCGGCCGCTGGAAAAGCCGTCGAACAGCACGCCGACCGTGAACGGGCGGCCTTTTGCGAGCGCGTGACAACCGAGCACGATGCCGCCACCGAACACCGGCGAGAGCACCGAGGTCGCAAGCGTGCCGAGGATCGGGATGAACGACATCGCCATCATGATCAGGAGCAGCACGACGATCATGCCGATCCACGTTCCGGGCGCGGCCATGAACACCTGCCAGCCCTCGCTCCACCACGCTGCACCCTGGCCGGCGGCGAGCTTGCGCGGCTCGCGCTTGCCGGGGCCGGCCGGCGCGGGCGTCGAATGCGTCAGCGGGGGCAGCGGCTTGGCCGGACCCGGTTGCGTCGTCTCGTCCATCGCGAGCCTCCCGGCAAAAGGGTACGTTATCACGGCGGGACTTGCGTCGCGCCGGGGCCGGCCCCACCCTGCATAGTCCCGCTTCCGTCTTCCCGCGCGCCACGATGGACGAACTGACCGCCTCCCTGGTCGAGCACGGCGTACCGCTCGTCGGCCTCAACGTTTTCCTGCAGCAGCTCGGCCTGCCGATCCCGGCCGTGCCGACGATGATCGTCGCCGGCGCGATGGCCGCGGCCGCGCGGATCTCGGGGCTCGGCGTGTTCGCGATCTCGGTCGCGGCGTCGGTGATCGCCGACCTCCTGTGGTACTGGGCCGGACGCCGCTACGGCTATCGCGTGCTCAAGCTCCTGTGCCGCGTCTCACTGTCGCCGGACACGTGCGTGCGCCAGACCGAAGGCATCTTCGAGCGCTACGGCTTCTTCTCGGTCGTCGTGTCGAAGTTCGTGCCCGGGTTCTCGACCGTCGCGCCGCCCATCGCGGGCGCGCTCGACATGCGCTTCGGCGCGTTCGTCGCGGCGGCGTTCGCGAGCGCGACCCTGTGGGTCGGCGCCGCGATGGGTGCCGGCTTCCTCTTCAGCACGCAGGTCGAGTGGCTGCTCGGCTGGATGCGCGACAACGCGGCGCTCGCGGCGACGCTGGTCGGCGCGCTGCTCGCGGCCTACATCGTCTACAAGGCGTGGCAGCGCTGGCGCCTCGCGCGGTTCGTGGCGGCATCGCGCATCACCGTCGACGAGCTCGCGTCGAAGCTCGACGAGGACAGCCCCCCACCGCACGTCGTCGACGTGGGAAGCAAGCTCGCGCATGGGCACCGGCCGCACATCCCGGGCGCGATGCTGCTCGACCTCGACGAGATCGACGCGCGCGCCGACGAGTTTTCCGACGACCGCGACATCGTGCTGTATTGCGCGTGCCCGAACGAGGAGTCGGCGCGCCGCGCCGCGCAGATCCTGCTCGCGCGCGGCTTCAAGCGCGCGCGTCCGCTCGTGGGCGGGCTCGATGCGTGGATCGCGTCGGGACGCGCGGTCAATCACCCGACCGCGACGGTCGTGATCGAGCGGCCGACGCGCGCCGCCGCGTAGCGGCGCCGCCAGGGGCTAGTGCAGGGGACGGCGGGAGGTCGACGCGCCGCGGATCGGGTCGGTCGGCGGCGGCGCGACGCGCACGAACCAGGTCTCGCGGTCGGTCTCGCGCGTCGCCGTGAAGCCGTGCTCGGCGAGCAGGTGCGCGAGCGCGCCGGCGTAGCGTGCCGAGCGGCGCACGCGCATCACCTTGGTTCGCCGGCCGGTCGGCGTCGAGAACAGCGCGTGCAGCATCGCGCGGCCGTGGCCCTTGCCGCGCAGGTGCGACTCGAGGCCGGCGATCCACAGCTCGTAGCCGTCCTCGACGGCGCGGAAGAGGCCGAAGCCGATCGGCGGCGCGCCGCCCGCGCCGTCGTCGGCCCAGTAGACATAGCCCGGTACGGCGACCGTGTGCACGGTCCCCGATTGCGCGTCCTCGACGACGAAGTAGCCGGTCTTCAACGCCTGGCGCAGCTCGCCGAAGAAACGCGTCGCGGCCGGCGAGTCCCACGCGAGCGCGGGGTCGAAGGCGCCATCGCGCGCCGCATCGCGGATCAGCGAGCGGAGCAATGCGAGATGGCCGATGTGGGCGGGACGCAGCATGAGGGGCCCTTGTGACGTGACGACTACGCTAACGCGCGGCGCGCGCCTGCGGGGTCGCGGGCTTACGGGCTGCGTTCCTCGGCGGACGGACGGCGGCCGATGCGACGGCGCAAAGATTGGCGGTTGAAATTCCCGCCCAACTGGCCTAATATTGGCACTCGTTGCGGTTGAGTGCTAACAACGCCTTCGCCGCCGTCGGCCACGCCTCCGAGCGCCTCCGGGAGTGACGGGCCCAAGACATTGAATTTACACATTAATCAGCTAGGAGTGGGTGCTAACTATGAAGCTTCGTCCTTTGCATGACCGGATCATCGTCAAGCGGCTGGAGGAGGAGAAGAAGTCGGCCGGCGGCATCGTGATTCCGGACACCGCAGCCGAGAAGCCCTCGATGGGCGAAGTGGTCGCCGCGGGCCCGGGCAAGACCGACGACAACGGCAAGCTCCTCTCGATGGGCGTGAAGGTCGGCGAGAAGATCCTCTTCGGCAAGTACTCCGGCCAGGAATTCAAGATGGATGGCCACGACTACCTGCACATGCGGGAAGACGACGTCATCGGCATCGTCGCCTGATACCCCCTACACCCCCCGATTCGTTTTAGGAGAAACCCGCTATGGCAGCCAAAGACGTCCGCTTCGGCGAGCACGCCCGAAACAGGATGGTGAACGGCGTGAACATTCTCGCCAACGCCGTCAAGATCACGCTCGGCCCCAAGGGCCGCAACGTCGTCCTCGAGCGCAGCTTCGGCGCGCCGACGATCACCAAGGACGGCGTGTCCGTCGCCAAGGAGATCGAGCTCAAGGACAAGTTCGAGAACATGGGCGCGCAGATGGTGAAGGAAGTCGCGTCCAAGACCTCCGATGTCGCCGGTGACGGCACGACCACCGCCACGGTGCTCGCGCAGTCGATCGTCGCCGAAGGCATGAAGTACGTCGCCGCCGGCATGAACCCGATGGACCTCAAGCGCGGCATCGACAAGGCCGTGACCGCGGTCGTCGAGGAGCTGAAGAAGATCAGCAAGCCGTGCTCGACCAGCAAGGAAATCGCCCAGGTCGGCGCGATCTCGGCGAACGCCGACGAGTCGATCGGCAAGACCATCGCCGAGGCGATGGACAAGGTCGGCAAGGAAGGCGTGATCACCGTCGAGGACGGCAAGGGCCTCGAGAACGAGCTCGACCT
>DATBSV010000446.1:0-9606 GCA_036559685.1 Casimicrobiaceae bacterium | reverse complement strand
GAGGTGCCCGAGCCCGACGGGACGCCGGTGCCCGTGCGGCTGCTTGGCGAGGACCTCGTCGCCTTCCGCGACAGCGAGGGGCGCGTCGGCCTGCTCGGCCGCCAGTGCCCGCACCGCCGCGCGTCGCTGTTGCTGGCGCGCAACGAGGACTGCGCGCTGCGCTGTCTTTACCACGGTTGGAAAGTCGACGCGTCGGGCAACGTGCTCGAGATGCCGTCCGAGATCGGCGGCAGCACGCTGTGCGAGAAGGTCAAGCACACCGCCTACCCGACCCACGAGTGGGCCGGCGTGGTGTGGACCTACATGGGCGACGCAGCTTCGATGCCCGCGTTCCAGCCGCCGTCCTGGGCGCCGGCCAGTTCGACCAAGGTGTCGATCGCGAAGGTGATCGTGCCGTGCAACTGGGCGCAGATCCTCGAGGGCGCGATCGACTCGGCGCACAGCTCGACGCTGCACTCGTCGGACATGGTGCCGGCGAAGGTCGAGAGCGCGAAGGCGACGTCGACGATGTGGTACCGCCCGTCGACCGACAAGGCGCCGCGCCTGCAGGTGCAGCGCACCGGCTACGGCTTCCGCTATGCCGCGCTGCGCCGTCCGATCGTCGACTCGGCGAACAACGAGTACGTGCGGCTGACCGTGTTCGTCGCGCCGTTCACCGTGCTGATCCCGCCGAACGACCAGTACGGCCTCGCGAACGTCAACGTGCCGGTCGACGACACCTCGACGATGTTCCTGTTCATCGCGTGGGGCGACGACGCGACGACGGTGCCCGACACCGAGAGCTGGCGCAAATTCCTCGGCCAGCAGCTCCGCATCGACCTCGATCGCGAGTACAAGCCGCTGCGCACGCTCGACAACCGCTTCTGGCAGGATCGCGCCGCGATGAAGGCCGGCAACTTCACCGGCATCAAGGGCTTCCCGAACCAGGACATCGCGATGTGGGTGACGATGGGCCCGATCGCCGACCGCACGCGCGACGTGCTCGGCGCATCCGACGTCGCGATCGCCGAGTTCCGCCGCCAGATGCTCGAGGCGGCGAAGGCGGTGCGCGACGGCAAGCCGGTCATCGGCACGGGCGACGACCGCATCCCGACCGGGGTGCGGAGCTACCAGAAGATCGTGCCCAAGACGGTCGACTGGCGCACGCTCGGCGTCGACTGATGACTCGCAAGCTCGAGCTCTCGATCGCCGTCGGGCCGTACGACCGCACACGCGCGCTGATCGACGGCGACGTGCGGATCGACGGCGTCGACCCGATCGTCATGACGTTCACGCCGGAGGAGATGTTCTTCCGCGCGTTCCGCCACGCCGAGTTCGACGTGTGCGAGCTGTCGATGTCGAGCCAGACCGTGAAGGTCGCCCGGCACGAGAACGCGTACGTCGGCGTGCCCGTGTTCCCGTCACGCGCGTTCCGCCACACGTCGATCTACGTGCGGCGCGACCGCATCGGGCGGCCGGAGGATCTCAAGGGCAAGCGCGTCGGCGTGCCCGAGTACCAGCTCACCGCGAACGTCTGGGCGCGCGCGATCCTCGCCGACGACCACGGCATCATGCCGTCCGACGTGACCTGGGTGCAGGGCGGCATCGACGAGCCCGGGCGGCCCGAGAAGATCGCGCTCAAGCTGCCCGCGTCGATTCGCGTCGAGGCGGCGCCCGCGGACGACACGATCTCGGCGATGCTCGACCGCGGCGACCTCGACGGCTACATCGGCCCGCGGCCGCCGTCGTGCCGCAACCCCGACGTCGGCTGGCTGTTCGCCGACCCGACCGCCGCGGCGAAGGACTACTACCGGCGCACGCGCATCTTCCCGATCATGCACGTGCTCGGCGTGCGGCGCACGCTGGTCGAGCGGCACCCGTGGCTCCCGGCCGCCCTGCTCAAGGCGTTCGAGGCGTCCAAGGCGTTCGCGCTCGCGAAGCTGAGCGACACGTCGGCAACCAAGGTCACGCTGCCGTTCGTCGAGGAGCAGCTCAAGGCGGCGCGCGAGCTGATGGGCGACGACTTCTGGTCGTACGGCATCGCGCGCAACCGCCATGTCGTCGAGGCGTTCGTGCGCCATCACCACGCGCAGGGATTGTCGTCGCGCGCGGTCGCCGTCGACGAGATGTTCGACGCGACGACGTACGAAGTGTCGCAGCTCTGAGCGCCGTCCACGTCGGCTACGCGCTCGCCGGCGCCGCGCTCGCGCTGTTCTCGGCGAGCATCTTCCTCGCGCGCCTCGCCGGGCAGCGCGTACCGCTCGCGACTGGCTTCATCGTCACGCTGGTCTTCAACGCACTGTTCGGCGCGCTGATGCTCGCCTTCGAGCTCGTGCGGCGCGGCACGCTCGCGCCCGCGGACCCGGCAGGGGTCGGCGCGTTCGTGCTGGCGGGGGTGTGCTCGACGTTCCTCGCGCGCTGGCTGTTCTACGCATGCATCGAGGCGTACGGCCCGGCCCGCGCGAGCCTGTTCCATCTCACGAGCCCGCTCGTGACCGCGCTCCTCGGCTTCGCGCTGCTCGACGAGCGGCTGTCGTGGATCGTCGTCGCCGCGATGGTGGCGGTGACGATCGGACTCGCGATCGTCGCGATGTCGCCGCGCGACCTGTCCGCGCCGGTCAGGGCGAAGCGGCGCTACGCCGTCGTGTGGCTCGGCGTCGGCGCGTCGGTCGGCTATGCGATCGGCAACGTCCTGCGTGGCTACGGCGTCGCGCACTGGAACGAGGCGATCGCGGGCACGCTGGTCGGCGCGGTGTCCGCGCTGGCGCTGCAGCTCGCGATCACCGCGATGTCGCGCGAGGGCCTGCGGCCGATTGCGCGCGCCGACCGTCGCGGGCTCGCGATCTACGCCACGATGGGCGTGACGACAGTGTCCGCGCAGGCGCTCACGATCGCCGCGATGGCGCTCGCGCCGGTCGCCCTGGTCTCGCTGATCACGCTGTCGACGCCGCTCCTCATCTTGCCGTTCAGCCTGACCATGCTGCGCCATGAGGAGCGGATCGGATTGCGGATGGTCGCGGGCACGCTGCTCGCGGTCGGCGGCATGGCGGTGATCATCCTGCGCTGAGGATGACGTCCCCCCGCAACGCGCTGCGCGCGTCTCCCCCCAGGGGGCCCGGCGGCCTCGGGGCGGCCCGTCGGCCGCCGTTCACGGGCCCGCTTTGGTGGGCGCCCGCATCGCGCCCTGGCTGAAGGCGCGCGACGCCGTCTGGTAGTAGGCGACGGCTTCCTTCGCGAGCGTATCGTCGACCGGCATCGGCGTGGACTCGTCGGTGCGCGGGTCGACGCGGAAGGCCTCGACCTTGCGGCCGGGCGAGAGCACGGTGAGCACGCCGTCGCGCAAGTAGCCGAGCGATTGGTAGTTGCTGATGAAGGCGCGCGGCGGGCCGGTGGGGAGCTCGAACACCGAGCGGCCGAAGAAATAGTCGTCGCCGTCGACTCGCATCACGTCGAGGAGCGTGGGCGGGACGTCGATCTGGCTCGCGACCGGCTCGTAAACGCCGGGGTCGACGAGCTTCGGCGCCCACAGGATCAACGGGATGCGGTACCCGCCGACCGGCAGCGCCGTCTTCCCCGCCACGGCGGCGCAATGATCGGCGACGAACACGAACAGCGCGTCGTCGAACCAGGCGTGTCGACGCGCGTCCTCGACGAACTTCCCGATCGCCCAGTCGGTGTACATGACGCCACCCTCGCGCCCGCCGGGCGACGGAATCGAAATGCGGCCGTCGGGATAGGTGAACGGCCGGTGGTTCGACGTCGTCATGATGTGCGTGAACGTCGGCGCGCCGCCGGCCGCGCGCTCGTCGATGACGCGCAGCGCATTCTCGAACAGCGACTCGTCGGCGACGCCCCACACGTTCTCGAACGCGATCGATTCCTTCGGGAAGTCGCGGCGGTCGACGACGCGGTATTCGTTGGCGTCGAAGTACACGTTCATGTTGTCGAACATGCCGTAGCCGCCGTAGACGAAGCTCGTCGGGATGCCCTGGAGCTTCAGGAGCTCGCCCATCGTCGACAGATGCTCGTTCCCGGGACGGCGCACGATGGCCTGCCCCGGCACCGGCGGGGTGCCCAGCGACAGCGCCTCGAGGCCCCGCACGGTGCGCGTGCCGGTCGCGAAGAAGTTCGCGAACCGCAGGCCCTCGCGCGCAAGCCGGTCGAGGTTGGGCGTGAGCCCGCGCTTGGAGCCGTAGGCGCCGAGGAACTCGGCGGACAGGCTCTCGACGGTGACCAGGATCACGTGACGCGGGCGACGCGGCATGAACGCGACATGCGGCTCGCTCTGCTCGTGGTCCGCCGCGGCCTCGAGCGACGGGTAGCCGTGCAGCGGCTCGCGCTCCACGCCGAGCGACTTCAGCAGGCGGTCCGCCTCCTCCTGCGGCATCGTCGGGTAGAAGCGCTCGTAGTCGAGCTCGTTGCGCCGCGCCGCCGCCGCGAAGGTGAAGATCCCGTTGCCCGCGAGCTCGTCGGCGTACGCGTTGCCGCTCCCGCCCATCTGTTCGATGCGGGCCGACGCAAGCGCGGCCACCGGCAACGCGATCGCCGCGGCCATCCACGCGACGCGTCGCCCCCGCGAGGTCGGCGCGAGATCCGCGCGGCGCAGCCCAGGGCGTACCGCCAGGGCGATCGCGAGCGCGGCGAGGGCCAGGGCACCGACGACCACCGGCACCGGGTAGGACTCGCGGATGTTCCCGATGACCTCGTGCGTGTAGATCAGGTAATCGACGGCGATGAAGTTGAGGCGCGTCGAGAACTCCTGCCAGAACAGGACCTCGGCGGCGGCCGCGAACAGCAGCGCGAACACGATGACGAAGAACGCCGCGACGCGGATCGCGTGGTGCGCACGCGTCGCGCGCCAGCGGTCGGGAAGCAGCGCCTCGTAGAGCCAGAACGGCGCGAGCAGCACGATCGTCGTGACGAGGTCGAACCAAAGGCCTTTTGCGAATACCACCGGCCACTGCGCGAGCGGTACCGCGTCGCGGCCCGCCCACAGCGCGAGACCGAGCCGCGTGAGGGTGAAGATCGCCAGCGCGACGAGCCCGAGGACCGCAGGAGCGTCGAGGCGGCGGGGGCGTGCGGCGATCATGCGGAAGCGTTCGCGGCGAACAGGAGCTCGTAGCTCCGCCGGCGCGCCTCGTATTCGAACGTCCAGGTGTTGACGACGATCTCGTCGAGCGCGAGGTCGGTCGCGAGCGCGCGCAACTTCGCGATGACGGCGTCGGCGGTTCCGACGAACGCGCGCCGGCGCAATGCCTCGATGCGTGCGCGGTCGGCGTCGTCGTAGGCGCGCGCCGCGGCGGCCTCGGGAGAGACCAGCGGCAGGCGCAATCCGCGCTCGAAGCCCACGCGCCACGCCTCGCGCGTCTTGAACAGGTGCCATGCGCGCTCGTCGCTCTCCGCGGCGAGCGCCCACACGCAGATGGTCGCCATGGGCGTGGGGTAGCGCTCGCTCGGGCGGTAATAACGCCGGTAGATCGCGAGCGCCTCCTCGGTGCCTACGCCGTCGGTGAAGAAATAGGCGTAGGCGTACGGCAGCCCGAGGTGCGCGGCGAGCTGCGCGCCGTAGTTCGAGCTGCCGAGGATCCAGATCTCGGGGCTCGTCGGGCCCTGCGGGAACGCGCCGATCGCCGCGAACGGATGCTCGTCGGGCAGTGCGCGGCCCTCGACCCAGTGCATCAGCTCGACGACCTGCCGCGGGAAGTCGTCCGCGGCGTTCGCGTAGGGATTGAGCGCCTGCGCGGTCAGTCGGTCCGAGCCCGGCGCGCGGCCGAGGCCGAGGTCGACGCGGCCGGGCGCGATCGCCTCGAGCACGCGGAACTGCTCGGCGACCTTGAGCGCCGAGTAATGCGGCAGCATGACGCCGGCGCTGCCGACGCGGATGCGGCGCGTCGTCGCGGCGATCGCGGCCATCAGGATCTCGGGCGCGGTACCGACGATGCTCGCGCTGTTGTGATGCTCGGACAGCCAGTAGCGGTGGTATCCGATCGCGTCGCACGCCTGCGCCAGCGCGAGCGACCGGCGGATCGCGACATCCTGTGTGTCGCCTTCCGCGCTGGGCGACTGGTCGAGCACGGACAATTTCACGTCCGCATTCTCGCACGCGGCGCGAGGCGCTATGCTTGCAGGCGTGAAGTTCCGCGACTACTACGAGACCCTGGGCGTTCAGCGCACGGCGACGCTCGACGAGATCAAGCGCGCGTACCGCAAGCTCGCCCGGAAATTCCATCCCGACGTCAACAAGGAGAAGGACGCGGAAGGGAAATTCAAGGAGGTCGGCGAGGCGTACGCGGTGCTGAAGGACCCCGAGAAGCGCGCGGCGTACGACCGCTTCGGCGAGAACTGGAAAGCCGGGCAGGACTTCACGCCGCCGCCGAACTGGGACGAGGGCTTCGAGTTCTCCGGCGCGCGCCCCGGCGGCGGTGGAGCGGCGGGCGCGGCGGACTTCAGCGACTTCTTCGAGTCGCTGTTCGGACGCGGCGGCGCGGGCGGGATGGGCGCCGAGGGACCGCGCGGGGGCCGCACGATGCGCGGCCGCGGCGAGGATCATCACGCGAAGGTCGTCGTCCCGCTCGAGGACGCGTACACCGGCGCGCGCCGCACGCTCACGCTGCGCATGCCCGAGCTCGACGACGAGGGCCGCGTCGCGCTCAGGACCCGCAACCTCGAGGTGACGATCCCGAAGGGCATCAAGGCCGGCCAGAACCTGCGACTGCAAGGCCAGGGCGGCCCCGGATTCGGCGGCGGTCCGCCGGGCGACATGTACCTCGAGATCGAGTTCGAGCCGCACGCGCGCTTTCGCGTCGACGGGCGCGACGTCAGCGTCGACCTGCCGCTCGCGCCCTGGGAATCCGAGCTCGGCGCGACCGCGCGCGTGCCCACGCCTTCGGGCGAGGTCGAGCTGACTGTGCCGCCGCGCTCGGGCGCCGGCCGCAAGCTGCGCCTGCGCGGACGCGGCCTTCCCGGCGAGCCGCCGGGCGATCTCTACGCCGTCGTGTCGATCGTGCTGCCGCGCGCGGAGACCGACGCGGAGAAGGATGCCTACCGCGCGATGTCGAGCGCGTTTGCGCGCTTCGACCCGCGCGCTGGATGAGGAGGACGATGCCATGAACATGCCGACGGTCGAGGTCGAGTACCGGCTGACGCTGGTCGAGCTGTGCCGCGCGTGCGATGCGCGCGAGGAGGACGTGCGCGCGTGGGTCGACGAGGGCGCGATCGAGCCCGAGGGCGGGCGACCCGACGACTGGCGCTTCGCCGCGGCCGCGCTTCCGCGCGCTCGCACGGCGGCGCGCCTCGCGCGCGACTTCGAGATCGACGCGCGCGCGATCGCGCTCGTGCTCGAGCTCATGGACGAGATCGACCGGCTGCGCACGAGGCTCGCATGAGCGCGACGAACCTGGCCGCGACGCGGTTCGGCAGCGGCAAGTCGGTCAAGCGGGTCGAGGACGACGCGCTGCTGACCGGACGCGGGCTGTTCGCCGACGACGTCGCGCTCCCGCACCAGGCGGTGCTGCAGTTCCTGCGCTCGCCGCACCCGCACGCCCGCATCGCCTCGATCGACGTCGCCGCCGCGCGCGCGCTGCCCGGCGTGATCGCGATCGTCACCGGCAAGGACCTGGTCGCCGCAGGCGTGAAGCCGCTCGTGCAGTCCGGGGACTTCAGGCGCGCGGACGGCTCGCCGACGGCAGCGCCACCGCAGAACGTGCTCGCGGTCGACGTCGTGCGCCACGTCGGCGAATGCGTCGCGGCGATCGTCGCCGAGACCGCGCACCAGGCGCGCGACGCGGTCGAGGCGATCGACGTGCGCTACGAGCCGTTGCCGTCGGTCGCGGACGTGGACGCTGCCGTCGCGTCCGGCGCGTCGATCGTGTGGCCGAAGGCGACCGGCAACGTCGCTTGCGAGGCGCGGCACGGTGACGCGGCGAAGGTCGACGCGGCGTTCGCGCGCGCCAAACACAAAGTAATGCTCGATCTCGACAACCAGCGCGTGATCGCGGTGCCGATCGAGCCGCGCACCACGCTCGCGTGGATCGACGAGGCGAGCGGGCGGCTCACGTTCCGCACGAGCTGCCAGACACCGACCGGGTGGCGCGACGAGCTCGCGCTTTCGCTGGGCCTGAAGGCCGACGATCTGCGAGTCGTGGTCGGCGACGTCGGCGGCGGGTTCGGCATGAAGACGACGCTCTACGCCGAGGACGTCGTCGCGGGCCATTGCGCGCGGACGCTGAAGCGCCCGGTCAAGTGGTGCGCCGAGCGGCTCGAGGAGTTCCTGTCGGCGTCGCATGGCCGCGACGTGCGCACGCGCGCCGAGCTCGCGCTCGATTCGGACGGCCGCATCCTCGCGCTGCGCGTCGACTCGCGCGCGAACATGGGGGCGTACGCGACGCCGGCCGGCGTCGCGATCCAGCTCATCGTCGGGCCGTGGGTATCGACGTCGATTTACGACATCGGCCTCATCGACGTGCGCATCCGCGCCGTGCTGACGAACACCACGCCGACCGGCCCGTACCGCGGCGCCGGCCGGCCCGAAGCGATCTACTTCCTCGAGCGCCTGATGGATGCGGCGTCGCGCGCGAGCGGCATGGACGCGGTCGAGCTGCGCCGCCGCAACATGATCCGGCCGTCGCAGATGCCGTACCGCAACCCGATGGACAAGACCTACGACTCGGGCCAGTTCGCGCTCGTGCTCGACAAGGCGCTCGCGCTCGCCGACTGGGGCGGGTTCGACGCTCGCGCGGCGGAGTCGAAGCGCCGCGGCAAGCTGCGCGGCCGCGGCATGGCGACGTTCCTCGAATGGACCGGTGCCGACGTCTTCACCGAGCGCGTGACCGTCACGGTGACCGGCGACGACATCGAGATGTTCTCGGCGACGCAGGGGATGGGCCAGGGCCTGCTGACGACCTACGCCCAGCTGGCCGTCGACGTGTTCGGCGTGCCGATCGAGCGCATCCGCATCGTGCAGGGCGACACCGACCGCGGGACCGGCTTCGGCAGTGCGGGCTCGCGCTCGCTGTTCGTCGGCGGGTCGGCCGTGCACGTCGCCGCGACCGAGACCGTCGACGCGGCGCGCAAGCTCGCGGCCGCCGACCTCGAGACGGCGGTCGCCGACATCGAGTATCGCGACGGCGAATTCCGCATCGGCGGGACCGACCGGCGCGTCGGCCTGTTCGACCTGGCGCGCAAGCAGCCGGAAGCACGCATCGTCGTCGATTCGACCAGCAAGGTCGACGACTGCACGTGGCCGAACGGCTGCCACGTGTGCGAGGTCGAAGTCGATCCCGACACGGGCGCGGTCGCGATCGACCGCTACTGGTCGGTCAACGACGTCGGGCGCGTGGTCAACCCGATGATCGTCGTCGGCCAGCTCGAGGGCGGCGCGCTGCAGGGGATCGGCCAGGCGCTGTGCGAGGCGTTCGTGCACGATCCCAAGTCGGGGCAGCCGCTGTCGGCGACGCTGCTGGACTACGCGCTTCCGCGCGCGTCGATGGTCAAGCACTTCGCGATGTCGATGGACGAGTCGACGCCGTGCCGCAACAACCTGCTGGGCGTGAAAGGCGTGGGCGAGCTCGGCACGATCGGCGCGACGCCGACGGTCGTGAACGCGGTCGTCGACGCGCTCGTGCGCGC
>DATBSV010000445.1:0-3210 GCA_036559685.1 Casimicrobiaceae bacterium | reverse complement strand
GCGCCGTCGACCGAGATCTGCACGCACTGCATGTCGAGGGCCGCCAGCCGATCGGCCGCGGCATCGTCGATCCGGCTCCCGTCGGTCTCGAGCTTCAGCGCGACGCCGGCGGCGGCCAGCGTGTCGAAGATCTCCCAGCAGTGGGGGGCGCCGAGCGGCTCGCCGCCGCCGAACGCCACATAGCCGATGCCGAAGTCGCCGATGCGCCGCGCGAGGTCGAGCGCCTCGTCGCGCGTCAACTCGTCACGCCATGCCTTGTCGGGGCCGGACTCCTCGCAGCAGGCGAGGCAGCGCGCAGTGCAGCGGTTGGTCAGCTGCCAGGCGAGAAACAGGGGCGCGCCATAGTCGTCGGCTGCGCGCCCCCGCATCGGGTGATGCTGGGGACGATCAGGTGAAGCGGATGTACGGCTGCGCCATCACCTGCTCGGACACGTCCTCGACCGTGGGCGTTTCCCAGGCGGGCTTCTTCTGGTCGGGCGCCGGCTTGATGGCGCGGGCTTCCTTGACCTTCGGCGCTTCGATCGTCAGCTTCGTCTCGCTCATGCGGCCTCCGTTCGGTGGATCACGGCCATCGGCATTCGCTGCCACGTATTCGCCGCCGCGTGGCGGGCTTCGTCGTCCGCGGCGCTTCTCACGTCGTCCAGCAGGGCCCCGTCACGCCACGCCTCGCCGTACGCCTGCCACGCCTGCTGCAGCGTGTGACGCCGAAGATCGGCGCAGATCTGCGGCAACGCCGCAGCGACCTTCACCCATCCGTTCGGCAACACCAGCAGCGTGGCCGGCGGCTCCGCAAGGCTCATGCGCAAGCCGTCGCCCATCGACTTGGGAACATAGCAAAGTTCCAGCACCCCTACAAGATTCACGGCCTGGCGCTCGAGCTCGTCGAACATCCGCTGGTACTGCGCCGCGTCCGGCTCGAGGCGGTCCCAGAGCCGCGCCGCGGTGCCGATGCGCATCAGCTTGCCGGTGCTGAGCCTGAACGCCCCGAGCTCGCGGGCGCGCTCGATGACCCGCACCAGGTGGTCGATGTTGACCCGCGTCGGCGCGAACGTCACCTCGAGCGGCAGGCCCGCGTCGCGCACCGCGCGGCAGGCCGCGTGCACCCTGGCGAGCGAGCCGCCCGGCCGTTGGCGCTGGTAGACGTCCTCGGTGTCCGCGTCGAGGCTGATCTGCACCGACCGGATCGGGAGCCGCGCGAGCCGGTCGACCGTCGCGCGATCGAGACGCTGCCCGTTGGTCTCGATCTTGAGCCGCACGCCGCCGGCGCCCAGCCGCTCGGCCACGGCGAGGAAATGCGGGACGACGAGCGGCTCGCCGCCGCACAGCATCACGTACGGGACGTCGTCGCCGACGATCTGGTCGGCGAGCTTCAGGGCTTCGTCGGCGTCCAGCTCATCCCGCAGACGCTTTCCCGGCGCGGATTCGGTGCAGCAATGCAGGCAGGCGAGGTCGCAGTCGCGCGTGAGCTGCCACGACACGAACAGCGGCGCTTTCAGCGCGTCGATGCGATTCACGCGCCGAACCCGCGCCAGCCTTGCATCAGGAGGCCCGCGATGAACAGGCCGGTCGCGGCGACGTAGGCGGTGACCATATGGCGCATCGCCGGCAGGAAGCGTCGGGGGGCCTCGTAGCTTGCGAGCGCGCAGCGACCGCTCGCGACGAGCAGCGGCGCCGCGAGCAGCGCCGCGAGGCATGCGAGCGGAAACATCCCCGCTGCGACCCCCACGGGCACGACCGCAAGCCCGCCGGCAGCGAGCGCGAGATAGAGCGTCACGGCGCGCCGGCGGCCCAGTCGGACGACCAGGTTGCGCTTGCCGACGAGGCGGTCCTGATGGAAGTCCGGGATCGCGTTGACGACGGCGAGCGCCATGATCAGCAAGCCCGGCAGCAGCGAAGCAACGAACGCCCCGGCGTCGAGCGTGCGCGTGTGCAGGTAGAGGCTGCCCAGCACCATCCACGGGCCGTACGACAGTGCGATCACCGCTTCGCCGAGCCCGCGGTACGACCATCGGATCGGCGGCGCCTCGTAGAAGATGGCGGCGCCGCCGCCGGCGAGCGCGAACGCGAGGATCGGCCAGCCGACGCGCGACGTCAGGTAGATCCCCACGCCAAGCGCGCCCGCAAACGCGGCGACGCCGACCCAGAACACGGCGTCGGGCACCGGCGCGCCGCCCTGCGGATCGAACACGCGATCGGTCCCCAGGCGCGCGTCGAAATAGTCGTTGAACGCTTCGACGCCGATGACCGCGAGCACGACGCCGGCGAGCCCGCTCCAGAACATGGCGGCATCGAGCGTTCCGCCGACCGCGTACGCCCACGCCGCGCCGAGCAGGTAGGGCATCAGCCCGGCGTAGAGGAAGAAGCGATAGCGAACCATCGCGACGACGCGAACCAGGCGCGAGCGCAATCCGGGCGCGGCGGCGCGCGGTTGTTCGGCGACCGATGTCACAGGTGCACCCACTGGTGCAGCGTGCGCGTCTTGCCGGGGTCGACCGCGAGATCCTCGACGAAGCCGGCGACGCGCGGGTCGCGCCAAGCGTGCTGGAAGTTCGCCCAGATCTCCTTCAATGATTGGCGGCGCAGGTCGCCGCACACGAACGGCAGCGCGTTGATGAGCTTGACGAGCCCGTTGGGCAGCAGGATCAGCAGCGCCGCCGGATGGTGCAGCCGGTAGCGCAATTCCTCGAGCAGCCCCATCTCGTGGAAGTGCACGCGCATGCGGCCGCGGTATTCGTCGGCCTTCGCATGCAGCGTGGCGAAATACGGCCCGTACTGCTCGTCCGACGGCGCCATCTTGTGCCAGGTCTTCACCGCGTTGCCGGTGTACATCGTCTTGCCGGTGTAGAAGCTGATCGCCCCGAGCTCGAACGCGAGGTCGACCGCGGCGCCGATCTCGTGGACGTTGAACCGCGTCGGCGAATAGTTGACCTCGATCGGCACGCCGGCGTCGCGCAGGTTGCGCACGCCGTCGACCGCGACGTTGAACTCGCCGAGCACGCGCATCCGGTTGAACGTCTCGCGCGACGCGCCGTCGAGGCTGACCTGCACCGCCTTGACGCCGAGCGCCTTGAGCCTCGCGCAGTTCTCCGGCGTCAGGTAATGGCCGTTGGTCTCGATCTTGAGCTCGGCGCCGCGCGAGCACGCGTACTCGACCATGTCGAAGAAGCGCGGATGGACCATCGGCTCGCCGCCGGAGAACGACAGGTAGGG
>DATBSV010000444.1:0-13340 GCA_036559685.1 Casimicrobiaceae bacterium | reverse complement strand
GGCCGCCATCGAGGCGCACACCGCAAGCCGTAGCGCCACTACGGCGAGGATGTGCAACGACGATGGCGGCCGTTTGCTGAGATCACCCGGAGGGCCCATGCCGCGCTGGCCGCAGGGCGTTGTTGCTCAGTTGTCGTGTGCATGAAGCACATGGCCGCCTTCAGGCCTGCGGCCAGCGCGACATGGGCGCGAGCGCCCCGGTAGCGCGCACGGGCCCTCCTAGCGCGGTCGCGACATCGTCGCGGGATTGCCGGCCGCCGTGCCGTGGGTCGACGCGCCGCGCGGCGGGATCGTGCCGGTCACGCGCCCCGGCGGCGTCCCGGCGGCGCGCTTCGGCGTCTTGCCGCCGGTCACGACGTCGGTGGTCACGCGGAGGCGCTGCCCCGCGCGCACGCTGTTCTGCGAGAGGCCGTTCCAGCGCCTGAGGTCGTCCGCGCTGACGCCATAGCGCCGCGCGATCGAGACCATCGAATCGCCGTGCCGCACCGTGTGATAGAACGTGCGACCCGACGGCACTGTCGTGAACACCGTGTTGACGACGGAATCGACGGTGGCGTCGGAAGGCCGTTGCGCCGGCACCAGCAGCGCGTGGCCGGCGGGAAGCGTGTTGCGCGTCCCGAGGCCGTTGACTGATCGCAGCGTCTCGACCGACAGCGCGAACTTCGTGGCGATCTGGGCGACGGTCTCGCCCTGGCGCACGCGGTACGCCTGCCAGGTGACGAGCGGCTGCTGGGTGAGCTCGAGCTTCGCGGCGAACACCTCGGCGCGGTCGATCGGCAGCAGGATCGAGTGCTGGTCGCTGCCCGCGATGACCGGGCGGTTGTGCTGCGGATTGAGCGTCAGGAACTCGTCGACCGACATCTCGGCCAGTTCCGCCGCGACCTTGACGTCCATCTCGCGCGTCGTCTTGACGACCGTGAAGTACGGCGAGTCGGGGATCTCGGCGAGCACGATCCCGAAGCGCTCCGGATCGGCAATGATGTTCTTCACGGCCTGCAGCTTGGGCAGGTAGTTGCGCGTCTCGGCGGGCATCGCGAGCGACGCGTAGTCGCCGGGCTTGCCCTTCGCCCGGTTCTTCGCCACCGCCTTCCCGACGTTGCCCTCGCCCCAGTTGTAGCCGGCGAGCGCGAGCTGCCAGTCGTTGAAGTCGCCGTACAACTTGCCGAGGTAGTCGAGCGCGGAGTCGGTCGCGGCGACGACGTCGCGGCGCGAGTCGTGCCAGAAGTTCTGCTCGAGGCCGTAGTGCGTTCCGGTCCTTGGCATGAACTGCCAGATGCCCGCGGCGCGCGCGCGCGACAGCGCGTTGGGGTTCATCGCGCTCTCGATCATCGGCAGCAGTGCGAGGTCGAGCGGCATCTTGCGCTCCTCGATCTCGCTCACGATGTGGTACAGGTAGCGGCGCCCGCGCTCGACGATGCGCACGAAGTAGTCGGGCCGCTCCGAGTAGTACTGCTCCCATTTCGCGACGAGCGGATCGTCGACGAGGTCGGGGATCGCGTAGCCCTTGACGATGCGCTCCCACAGGCTCGTCGCCGGCGGCGGCAACGGCTCGAGCTCGGCGCCCGCGGCCGCGGGGAACGGATCAGGCGCGCGGACGACCGCCGGCGGCAGCGGCGGGATCTCGGCGATCGTCGGCGCGACGACCGGCGGCGGAAGTGGCGGGGGCAGCGGCTCGACCGGACGATCGGGCGCGACCGCGCAGCCGGCCAACGCGAGCGTCAGGCAGATCGCGGCCCCTCGTCGTCGCAAACGCAATCTCGTCTCCAGTCTGCCGAGTCCGGTCGAACGGCCGGCGGTGGGCGGCACGCATGTCGCGTGCCCGGATGGTAGGGGGTCGAGCCCGCCCGGCGCAACCGCCGGGGTGCCGGGGCTAGAACGCGTTCTTCCACTCGCGCAGGGCGGCGAACACGGCGACCGCGTCGCCCAGCTTCCGCCCCGCCCGCGCTTCGGCGACGCCGCGGACCCCGGGTTCCGCGGCCCGCAGGAACGGGTTGGTCGCCCGCTCCTCGGCCAGCGTCGACGGAAGGGTCGGCACGCCTCGGTCCCGCTTCGCCTGCTCGCGCGCCGCGCGCGCGGCGATCGCGTGATTGCCCGGTTCGACCGCGGCGGCGAACCGAAGGTTCGCGAGCGTGTACTCGTGGCCGCAGTAGACGCGCGCGTCCCCGGGCAGCGCCGCGAGCGCGGAAAGCGAGTTCCACATCTGATCGGGCGTGCCCTCGAAGAGGCGGCCGCATCCGGCCGCGAACAGCGTATCGCCGCAGAACAACGCCGGTGCGCCCCATGCGTCGCCGTGCCCGAAGAACGCGACATGGCCCGCGGTGTGGCCCGGGATGTCGAGCACGTCGAGCTCCAGGTCGAGGCCGGGAATCGTGAAGCGATCGCCTTGCGCGACCGCGAGCGTGCGCGCCGGGATCGCCTCGCGCGCGGGGCCGACCACCGGCACCGCGCGGTCGCGCACGAGCTCGACGATGCCGCCGGTGTGATCGCGGTGGTGGTGGGTGACGAGGATCGCCGTCAGCGAAACGCCCTCGTCGTCGAGCCACGCGCGCACGGGCGCCGCATCGCCGGGATCGACGACGGCCGCGCGGTCGCCCTCGCGGATCGCCCACACATAGTTGTCGGTGAAGGCGGCCAACGGGATAATCGCCGGCATGGACGCATCTTCGGAGGGCGTGGGCGGCATGTCAACGACGCTCGCTGAATGGTTCGCGACGCCGCTCGGACGCTACCTGCGCGAGCGCGAGCAGGCGTACTTCGACCAGACGGTCGCGGACATCTTCGGCTACTACGCGATCCAGGTCGGGCTGCCCGAGCAGCCCGCGCTCGCGCAGTGCCGCATCCCGTCGCGCTGGACGCTCGACTACGACCCGCCCGCCGAGCTCGTCGCGGATCCGCACGCGCTGCCGTTCGCCGAGAACACGGTCGACCTCATCGTGATGCCGCACGCGCTCGAGTTCACCGACGATCCGCACCTGATGCTGCGCGAGGCGTACCGCGTGATGCGGCCGGAAGGCCAGATCGTCATCGCCGGCTTCAACCCGTTCTCGCTCTACGGCATCAAGCGCTATTTCGGCCGCGAGCAGACGCCGCCGTGGAACGGCAACTTCATCGGCCTGTGGCGGCTCAAGGACTGGCTCACGCTGCTCGGCTTCGACGTGATCGGCGGACGCCTCGACGGCTACGCGCCGCCGTTCGCGAACGAGCGCTGGCTCAAGCGCTTCGCGTTCGTCGAGAAGGCGGGCGACCGCTGGTGGCCGATCGCGGGCGGCGTGTACTTCCTGCGCGCGACCAAGAAGGTCGCCGGCATGCGCGTGATCGCGCCTGCGTGGGAGCGTCGCGAGCGTCGCAAGAAGGCGCTCGCGCCCGCCGCGCGCGCCAAGGAAGGCCTGACGGCGGCGAGCCGCCACGAATGACTCCGGACGCGCGACCGACCGTCCACGTCTACACCGACGGCGCGTGCAAGGGCAACCCGGGCCCGGGCGGGTGGGGCGCGCTGCTCCTCGCGGGCGGCCGCGAGAAGGAGATCTACGGCGGCGAGCGCGAGACGACCAACAACCGGATGGAGCTGACCGCGGTGATCCGCGCGCTCGAGGCGCTCACCGCGCCGTCCGAGGTCGACCTCCACACCGACTCGCAGTACGTCAAGCAGGGCATCGAGACCTGGATCCACAACTGGAAGCGAAACGGGTGGAAGACCAGCGACAAGAAGGCCGTCAAGAACGCCGAGCTGTGGCGCGAACTCGAGGCGCAGGCCGCGCGCCATCACGTGCGCTGGCACTGGGTGAAGGGCCACGCCGACAACGCGGGCAATCTGCGCGCGGATGAGCTCGCCAACCGCGGGGTTCCGCCGCGTTGAGCGACTTGCGGATCCGGCGTCGGCCGGACCGCATCGGACCCCTACTTGCGGATGAACTCGCCGGTCTCGCAGGAGACGCGGCGGAACGGGTAGATCACCTTCTGGTCCTTGCCGGCCTGCTTGCCGGCGACCTCGACGTAGAGCCAGCCGTCGGTCGCGCGCCGGTAGGTGATGATCTGCGGGAACGGGTTGGCGCCGTTGGTGAACGTGAAGATCTCGTCCGGGCCTTCCTTCTTCGTGTCGGTGAGCTTGAACGGCACTTCCTTCTGCCCGACCGTCGTCGCGGTGTAGTACACGCCGTCCGGCTTCGACTCGAGCCGGAGATGCTCGAAGCTCACCGTGCGGTCGCGCATCGCGTTGTGGCCGACGCCGACCATCATGCCGCCGCGCAGCGGATGCCAGTACTCGCGGAAGTCGCGCTGGTTGACGTTGCCGCCCCAGCACCCGTTGAGCCACGCGAGCGGCGCGATCGGGCCGGCGGCGGGCGGCGTGGCGATGCCGGCCGGCGCCTTGCCGGCATCCTTCGGCGTTTCCTTGGGCACTTCCTTGGGCGCCTCCGCGGGCGTCTGAACGGGGGCGCCCTTCGCTTCGTCCTTCGCCGCGGGGGCGGCGGGCTCCGGTGCCTTCGCATCCGGCGCGGCGGGGGCTTGCGCCAGCGCGAGCGCGGGAACGAGAAGCGCGAGCGCCAGGAGAGAGAGTCGTGTCGTCATGTCATTGCGTCCGCGCGAGCGGCAGGTTCAGTAGGAGGTTCTGCGGCTTCAGCCGCAGGCGACGGTGCTCGTCGATCGCCATCGCGAGATAGACGGGTCGGCCGGCGATGGCGGGCCGCATGTCCGTCGGATGCGCGAACGTGAGTCGAAACAGGGCGACCAGCCGCCCCATGCGCGCATCGTCGACGTCGACGCGATTGTACAGGTCGTTCAGGATGCCCGACGCCTCGGCGTCGAGCCCCACGTGCCACACCCAACGGTCGTCGTCGATGCGCCGCTCCGGCACGATCGCGACCTCGACGTCGAGGAAATGGCGGATCCAGCGCTCGAGCACGCGCGCGAGCGCGTCGAGCGCGGGCTGGCCGCGGTTCAGGCTCACCGACATGTCGTGGCGCTCGTCGCGCTGCCAGTATTCGTCGGCGTTTTCGCGCGACAGCACGTCCATGTCGACCGTGCGCATCGGCGTCTTGTTCGACGCGAGGAGCTCGCCCAGGTTGCCGAACCCGCCGGTCGTCGCGTAGAGCTCGACGGCCGACTCGTCGGCGGCCATCACGGCGCCGTCCTCGAGCACGGCGATGGTCTGCGGCCGGAAGAGCATCTCCGCGGCGCGCGCCTGGAGCGCGTCGGGCTCGTCGCCGAGCACGTGGCGCAGCAGCACGCGCGTGGTCTCGTGCACGAACAGCGGCGGCACGTCGATGCCATCGCCCTGGAACAGCCGCACGTACGCGGCCTCGAGCGACGGCGCCGCGACGAGGCGGTCGCGAAAGCGCAGCCACACGCGATAGTTCTCGCGCGCGTCGTCGTCGCGGATCGCGTCGAGCTCGCCGGGCGTGACCGCGCGTCGCGGGCTTTGCACGAGCGCGTCGTGCAGCGCGAGCTCGGCGTCGCACGACTGGACGATCGGCGCGAGCTCGGGGCGCAGGAGCTGCGCGCGCAGGTAGGCGTCGGTGACCGTCAGCCGGCCGTCGGTCCCGACGGTCAGGTGGCGGTAGCCGGACGAGCTCCAGTAGTCGTGTTGGGGCAAGGCCGGTTATCCGCCGAGCAGCGACTTCTTGAGGTCGGCCTGCACCGGCTTCTCGCCGAGCCAGATCCGCGTGAGCGCCGCGTTGAATGCGTCGCCCGGGATCGTCGCCTTGACCTGGCCGTTGAGCAGGATGCGCGTCGCGCCGTCGGCGTAGTCGAGCGCCACGACGTCCTTCTCCTTGACCTCGCCGAAGCCCTTCATCACGGCGACCATCTGCTCCTGCTGCGCCTTGACGGCGGCGAGCTCGGCCTCGCTGTTGTTGTCCTTGAGGCCGTCGACGAGCGCGTCGGCGAGCTGGTCGGCCGAGAGGTTGCGCAACAGCGTCATCTGGATGCGGCGCGGACCTTTCGCCAGCACGGCGGCAGGCGTCGTCGCCTTCGCGGGCACGTACAGGCTCGCGACGTAGACCTTGAAGATCGCGCGCGTGCGCACGCCCGCGCCGTTCAGCACGAGCTCCTGTCCTCCCACGCTCGCCTTGTCGGCGATATTGACGCCGCCGACCTCGACCGCTTGCCCCGCCGCGCTCCACGCCAGCGCGAGCACCGCGACTATCGTCCCTGCGCGCATCTTTAGTCCTCCTCGTCCTAGAGCTTCTCGAAAATCCCGGCGGCGCCCATGCCGGTGCCGACGCACATCGTGACCATCCCGTACCGGCCGCCGCGCCGGTGGAGCCCGTGCACGATCGTCGCCGTGCGGATCGCGCCGGTCGCGCCGAGCGGATGCCCCAGCGCGATCGCGCCGCCCAGCGGGTTGACCTTCCCCGGGTCGAGGCCGAGATCGGCGATCACGGCCAGGCTTTGAGCCGCGAAGGCCTCGTTGAGTTCGATCCAGTCCAGCTGGTCGAGCTTGAGCCCGGTCAGCGCGAGGGCCTTCGGAATGGCCGCGATCGGGCCCACGCCCATGATCTCGGGCGGCACGCCGGCGACCGCAAAGGCCAGGAAGCGCGCAAGCGGCGTCAGGCCGTGCTTCCGGCAAGCGTCCTCGGACGCGACGATCACCGCGCCGGCGCCGTCGGATGTCTGCGAGCTGTTCCCGGCCGTCACCGACCCCTTCGCCGCGAACACGGGCCGCAGCTTCGCGAGGACCTCGGGGCTCGTGTCGGCGCGCGGACCCTCGTCGCGCGCGACGACCTTGTCGCGCGCCTCGAACCGGCCGCCGTCGACCGGCATGCGCAACGGAACGGTCACCGGCGCGATCTCGGCGTCGAACTCGCCCGCGGCCTGCGCCGCGAGCGCGCGCCGGTGCGACTCGAGCGCGAACGCGTCCTGCTGCTCGCGCGTCACCTTCCAGCGCTCGGCGACCTTCTCGGCCGTGAGCCCCATGCCGTACGCGATGCCGACGTTGTCGTCGCGCAGGAAGACGTCGAGGTTGAGCGCGAGGCGCCCGAGCATCGGGATCATGCTCATGCTCTCGGTGCCCGTGGCGATCACGACCTCGGCCTCGCCGGTGCGGATGCGGTCGGCGGCGATCGACACCGCGTTGAGGCCCGACGAGCAGAATCGGTTGACCGTCATGCCGGGCACCGACTTCGGCAGCCCGGCGAGCAGCAGGCCGATGCGCGCGACGTTCATGCCCTGCTCGTACTCGGGCATCGCGCAGCCGCACACGACGTCGTCGACGGCCGCCGGATCGAGCGAAGGCGCGCGCTTCAGCGCGTGCGTGATCACGTGCGCGAGCATCGTGTCGGGACGCGTCGTGCGGAACTGGCCGCGCGGCGCCTTGCCGACCGGCGTGCGCACGGTCGAAACGATGAATGCATCGCGCATCGGCCGGGGCATGTCAGTTTCGGAGCGGCTTGCCGGTCGACAGCGTGTGCGCGATGCGCGCCTGCGTGCGCGCATCCTGCGCGAGCTTCATGAACTCGGCGCGCTCGAGGTCGATCAGCCAGTCCTCGCTCACCGTCGTCCCCGCATCCAGGTCGCCGCCGCACAGCACTCGCGCGATCGCGAGCCCGACGATGAAGTCGTACGCGCTGATGAAGCCGCCGTCGCGCAGGTTGACGAGCATCATCTCGAACGTCGCGATGCCGGTGCGCCCGGCGACCGGGACCGCCGTCGGCTTGAGCGGCGGCCGGTAGCCGGCATCCGCCAGTGCGCGCGCCTGTCCGAGCGCGACGTGCAGGATCTCGTGCGGGTGCATGACGACGACGTCGGTTGCGCGGAGGTACCCGAGCGCCTTCGCCTCGAGCGCGCTCCTCGCGACGGTCGCCTTCGCGAGCGTCTCGAACCCCGCGCGCAGGAACGGAAAGTGATCGGCTTGCCCGCCGGTCGGCGCGTTCCTGACCGCGTCGGCCGCGCGCAGTGCGTACTCCTTGGTGCCGCCGCCGCCCGGCAGCAGGCCCACGCCCGCCTCGACGAGCCCGGTGTACGACTCGAGCGCGGCGACCGCGCGGTCGCAATGAAGAATGAACTCGCACGAGCCGCCGAGCGCCATGCCGCGCACCGCGGCGACCGTCGGCACGAGGCTGTAGCGCAGGCGCAGCGAGGTCTGCTGGAAGCGCGCGACGACCGCCTCGACGTCGCTCCAGCGCCCGGCCTGCGCGGCGGGCCCGAGCTCGGCGAGGTTCGCGCCGAACGAGAACGGCTCGCTCGTCTGCCACAGGACGAGCCCCGCGAAGCCGCGCTCGGCCTCGTCGAGGGCGCGCTGCACGCCGTCGAGCACTTCGCCGCCGATGGTGTGCTGCTTGGTCTTGAACGAGACGATCGCGACGTCGCCCTCGAGGTGCCAGCAGCGCACGGCATCGGTCTCGAACACCGTGGTCCCGCGGTCGAACCTTTCATTGAGCACCGCATCGGGGAAGCGCTGACGCTTGTAGACGGGCAGCGATGGACGCGGCACGAAGCGGTCGGCCGCCGCCGAATACGAGCCTTCGCGCGCGTGCACGCCTCGCGCCGCGCCCACCTTGTCGCCGCGCACCCACGCGGGAAGCGGTACGTTTGCGAGCGTCTTGCCGGCCGCGACGTCGGCGTCGATCGCGTCGGCGACCTCGCGCCAGCCTGCCGCCTGCCACGTCTCGAACGGTCCCATCTGCCACCCGAAGCCCCACCGGATCGCGAGGTCGACGTCGCGCGCGTTGTCCGCGATCGACGCGAGGTGGTGCGCCGCGTAGTGGAACGTGTCGCGGAAGATCGACCACAGGAGTTGCGCCTGCGGATGCGACGACGCGCGCAGCTTCGCGAACTTCTCCGCGGACGATTCGATCGCGAGGATCGCGGCCACCGCCGGATCGACCGCGCCCGCGCTCGGCCGGTAGTCGGCCTTCGCCGGGTCGAGCACCAGGATGTCCTTGCCGACCTTGCGGTAGAAACCCGCCTGCGTCTTCGCGCCGAGCGCGCCCTTCGCGACCAGCGCCGCGACGACCGGCGGCACCGCGAAGTGCGCGTGCCACGGATCGTCGGCCAGCGTGTCGCGCATCGTGCCGATCACGTGCGCGAGCGTGTCGAGGCCGACGACGTCGGCCGTGCGGTAGGTCGCGCTCTTCGCGCGCCCGATCGCCGGGCCGGTCAGCGCGTCGACCGCATCGAAGCCGAGGCCCAGCCGCGCGGTGTGCGCCATCGTCGCGGCGATCGAGAACACGCCGATCCGGTTCGCGATGAAGTTGGGCGTGTCCTTCGCGCGGATCACGCCCTTGCCGAGCGCCGTGGTCAGGAAGGCCTCGAGCGCGTCGAGCATCGCGGCGTCCGTCGACGGCGCGGGCACGAGCTCGACCAGGTGCATGTAGCGCGGGGGATTGAAAAAATGCACCCCGCAGAAGCGCGCGCGGTGCTGCGGCGGCACCGTGTCGTCGAGCGCCGCGAGCGACAATCCGGATGTGTTGGTCGCGAGGATCGCGTGCGACGCGAGGTGCGGTCCGACCTTCGAATAGAGATCCCGCTTCCACTCGAGCTTCTCGGCGATCGCTTCGATCACCAGGTCGCAGTCGCGAAGGCGCGCGAGATCCGCGCCGTAGTGCGCCGGCTCGATGTGCGCGGCGAGGTCCTTCGCGGCCAGCGGCGCCGGATCGATCCGGGCCAGCCCCTCGATCGCCTTGCGGACGATCCCGTAGGGGTCGCCCTCCTTTGCCGGCAGATCGAACAGGACCACCGGGATGCCCGCGTCGACGAGGTGCGCGGCGATCTGCGCGCCCATGACGCCGGCGCCGAGCACGGCGGCACGGCGGACGAGGAGCGGGGAAGCGGACGGCACGGGGGGACGACGGAGGGAACGCGGCCGACAGCGTACCGCGAAAACGCGCGGGCCGGCTCGACGGCCGGCCCGCGGTCAGGACGGGAGGGCGCGACCTAGAACGTGTACGTCCCCTGCAGCGAGAAGATCGTGACCGACGCGTCGTAGCTGCCCTGCTGCAGCGCGTTGCCAGCCGTGCTGCCTGCGTTCTGGCTGATCGACGCGTCCTTCGCGGTGATGTAGGTGAAGCCCGCGTCCAACTTGAGGTTCGGGTTCCACTTGTACTGCGCGCCGGCCGAGAACCACCAGCGGTCGGCGTCGGGCAGGCGCGCCGTGCGGTCGGTGTTGTTGACCGGCGACTGGTCGAACGCGATGCCGCCGCGGAACATCCAGCGATCGCTGTGACGATAGTTCGCGCCGACGGAGGCGCGCCACGAGTCGTCGAAGTTCTCGGGCGTGCTGCTCAACACGCCGGTGCCGTCGGTGCGCACGAACGTCAGGGCCTTGATCGACGACCAGCCGGTCCACTGCAGGTCGGCCATCACGTCCCAGCGGTCGTTCAGGCGGCTGAAGAACGAGACGTTGGCGATCGCGGGGAGCTTGATGTCCGCCGAGATGCCACCGTTGTACAGGCGCGTCGAGTTGATCGCGCCGGTCAGCACGCCGAGGACGGGTGCGAGCGCCGGCGGCACCGTGACCGTCGGATTCTCGAAGCTCGCGTTGCCGCGCACGTCGTACTTGATCTCGGAGCGGTAGCTCGCGCCGACGCGCGTGTTCGGGTTGAGGTCCCACAGCACGCCGATGTTCCAGCCCCACGCGCTATCGTCGCCGTCGACCTTCGCGCTGCTTTCGAGTCCCGGCGTCGCGCCGATGATCGTCGGCACCAGCGCCGGCGGGATCTGGCCGCCGGCGGCCGCCTGCCCCGCGGCCTGCGCGATCGCGGCCGAGTAGTTGACCTTGTTGGTGAACTCGGCGTCGACGCGCTGCCAGTTGACGCCGAGGCCGATCGCGAAGTTGGGGGTCGCCTGCCACGAGATCGCCGGATTGACGTTGATCGTCTTGACCTCGGACTTGACCGCCTGGAAGCGGCCGATCCAGTCCCCGTCGTACTCGGTCTTGAGGCCGAAAGGCGCGTTGATGCCGATGCCGAACACCCACTGGCGGTTGATCGGCACCGCGAAATACATGTTCGGCACCGCGGCCGTGCTGCCCGCGTCGCCGCCGTTCCCGCCGAGGGGCTGGCCGAGCGCAGCCACCGAGCCGCTGTCCTGGAACTTGATCGACGGCGTGATGATGTGCAGCGCGCCGGCGGCTTCCATCGACATGCGCTTGGATAGCGTCGCGGGGTTCGACCACATGCCGCTCACATCCTCGGTGAACGCGGCGCCGCCGGCGAACGCGTTGCCGAGTCCGCTACCGCTGTTCTCCTGCAGCGCGAACGCCGCGCCGTGCGCCTGGCCGGCGCCGAGCGCGAACAGCGCCGCGACGGCCGCGGCGATGCGCGCGGGACGGAAGATCGGGGTCGTCATGATCGGGGGTCTCCTCTTTTGCATCGCGACGTCGCGTCGCTTGTCGGTGTCGGAAATGAGGCGGGTCGAACGGCCGGTTGACTATACACGCGGGCCCGTGCGGCGGCACATGGTGCGGCGCATCATTCGGCCGGGATCGGGCGCGGCTTGCGGTCGTCCCCGACCGCGACGTAGGTGAGCGAGGCCTCGGTTACCTTGACGGTCACGACGTCGGTCGGATTGCGCTGCGCGTAGACCTCGACGTCGACGGTCACCGACGTGCGCCCGACGCGCACGACCTCGGCGAAGAACGTCACGAGGTCGCCGACCAGCACCGGCTGCTTGAACGTGAACGAATTGACCGCGACGGTCGCGACGCGCCCGCGTGCTCGACGCGCGGCGAGGACGCCACCGGCGATGTCGACCTGCGACATGATCCAGCCGCCGAAGATGTCGCCGTGCTGGTTGACGTCGGCCGGCATCGGCACGACGCGCAGCACCGGCTCGCGGTTGGGCAGCGCCAATGTTCAGCGCGCCCGCAGGGCCGCCCCAAGGGCGCGCGCCCCCTCGGGGGGAGGCGAGCGACGCTCGCTTCGGGGGGATGTCATCGTTAGATCAGTTCTTTGCGCGCGATCTCGCGCAGCTCGCGCCTGAGTATCTTGCCGACGTTCGACTTCGGCAGCTCGTCGCGGAACATCACGTCGCGCGGGCACTTGTAGCCGGTCAGGTGGTCGCGGCAGTACTTCATCACGTCGCCCGCGGCGAGCGCGGGATCCTTCTTGACGATGTACAGGCGCACGGCCTCGCCCGACTTCTTGTCCGGCACGCCGACCGCCGCGCATTCGAGCACGCCCGGGTGCGTCGCGACGACCGCCTCGATCTCGTTCGGGTACACGTTGAAGCCCGATACCAGGATCATGTCCTTCTTGCGGTCGACGATGCGGATGAAGCCGCGCTCGTCCATCACGCCGATGTCGCCGCTCATGAAGTACCCGTCGGGCGTCATCACCTTCGCCGTCTCGTCGGGGCGGTTCCAGTAGCCGGCCATCACCTGCGGCCCCTTGATGCAGATCTCGCCGGGCGACCCGAGCGGCACGTCCTTGCCTGCGTCGTCGCGCAGCACGATGTCGGTCGACGGCACCGGCAGGCCGATCGAGCCGTTGTACTCGGTGAGGTTCAGCGGGTTGATCGTCGCGGCGGGCGAGGTCTCGGTGAGCCCGTAGGCCTCGATGAGCGGCACGCCGGTGATCTGCTTCCACTTATTGGCGACCGCCTCCTGCACCGCCATCCCGCCGCCCAGCACGAGGCGCAGCGGCTTGAACGAGAGCTGCGCGAACGCGGGATTGTTGACCAGCGCGTTGAACAGCGTGTTCACGCCGGTGAACGCGGTGAACGGCACCTTGCGCAGCGTCTTGATGAAGCCGGGGATGTCGCGCGGGTTCGGGATCAGCACGTTCTCGGCGCCGAGCGTCATGAACACGAGGCAGTTCGCCGTCAGCGAGAAGATGTGGTAGAGCGGCAGCGGCGTGATGATGATCTCGCGGTGCGCCGGGTCGAGCACCGGCGCCAGCCACGCGCGCGCCTGCAGCAGGTTCGCGACGATGTTCCGGTGCAGCAGCATTGCGCCCTTCGCGACGCCGGTCGTGCCGCCCGTGTACTGCAGGAACGCGATGTCGTCGTGCGCGATCGGCACCCGCTGCAGCGTGCGCCGCCGGCCTTCGGCGAGCGCGTCGGACAGGTGGATCGCGTTCGGGATCGACCACGGCTTGACCATCTTCTTGACGCGCCGCACGACGAAGTTGACGAGCACGCCCTTGAGGCCCATCAGCTCGCCCATCGACGTCACGATCACGTGCTTGACGCGCGTCTTGCCCACGACCTCGGCGAGCGTGTTCGCGAAGTTCTCGAGCACGACGATCACCTCAGCGCCCGAGTCCGCGAGCTGGTGCTCGAGCTCGCGCGCCGTGTAGAGCGGGTTGACGTTGACGACGGTGGCGCCGGCGCGCAGCGCTCCGAACAGCGCGACCGGGTACTGCAGGATGTTCGGCATCATCAGCGCGACGCGCGTGCCCTTGCCG
>DATBSV010000443.1:0-14154 GCA_036559685.1 Casimicrobiaceae bacterium | reverse complement strand
CGATCTCGACGCAGCCGATCCATGCGACGTTCGGCGAGTGGTACTACGACAACGTCGCGAAGGAGGCGGTCACCACCGCGTCGGACTTCGCCGGCGGCCGCGCGACGGTCGGCGAGTTCAAGGCCGGTTCATCAAGAAGGGCGGCAAGATCACCAAGGAGATCTACCCGCCGCTCGGCAACAACGACTTCAGCGCCTACCTGGCCGACATCCGCAGCATCGCGCCGCAGGCGACGTACAACTTCTACGCGGGCACCGACGCGGTGCGCTTCGTCAAGCAGTACGACGAGTACGGCCTCAAGGCGCGCACGAAGCTGACCGGGTCCGGCTTCATGGTCGAGAGCGACACGCTGCCTGCGCAGGGAAAGAGCGCGCTCGGCGCGCTGTCGTCGCTGCACTACGCGGACTCGCTCGACAATCCCGAGAACACGAAGTTCGTCGCCGACTACCGCGCGAAGTTCAACGAGTACCCGAGCGTGTACAGCGAGTACGGCTATATCGCCGCGCGGATCTTCCACCTCGCGCTGCAGCAGGTCGACGGCAACACGCAGGACAAGGACAAGCTGCGCGCCGTGATGCGCGACCTCAGGTTCAACGCGCCGCGCGGCCCGTTCCGCTTCAACCCGGTCACGCAGAGCCCGATCCAGAACGTCTACATCCGCGAGGTGGCGGAGCTCAGCGGCCGGATCACCAACAAGGTCATCCACACCTACCGCGACGTCGTCGAGCCGCCGACCAAGGCCTAGAGCGCCGCTGTCCCCGCCGGAGCGCGCAAGGCGCTCCGGCGCGGCGCCCGGTCGACGCGCGCACGACATGGAATTCATCGCGACCCAGCTGGTCAACGGCCTGGCGTACGGCGTCCTGCTGTTCCTGATGTCGGCGGGGCTCTCGCTGATCTTCGGGCTGATGAACGTCGTGAACGTCGCGCACGGGTCGTTCTTCATGCTGGGCGCGTTCTTCGCGCTCGCGATCCAGAAGTGGACCGGCAGCTTCTGGCTCGCGCTCGCGCTGTCGTGGATCCCCGCGGTCGCGGTGGGCATCGTGATGGAGCGCGTGTTCATCCGGCGCCTCTATTCGCGCGGCCACCTCGACCAGGTGCTGCTGACGTTCGGCTTCACGTTCGTGTTCGTCGACCTGGTCCGGATGGTCTGGGGCGCCGACATCCGCGAGCTGGCCGTGCCCGAGGGGCTGTCGGGTGTGGTCGAGCTCGGCGGCGTGATCATCCCGAAGTACCGCCTGTTCCTGATCGCGTTCGGCGGCGCGATCGGCCTGCTCCTGTGGCTGTTCCTCGAGCGAAGCCGCGTCGGGGCGATGGTTCGCGCCGGCGTCGACGACGCGTTCACGGCGACCGGCATCGGCATCAACGTCCCGTTGCTGTTCGCGGCCGTCTTCGCGCTGGGCGTCGGCCTCGCCGCGGTGGGCGGCACTGTCGCCGGCCCGATCCTCGGCCTTTACCCGGGCATGGACATCGAGATCCTGATCCCGGCGTTCATCGTCGTCGTGATCGGCGGCATGGGCAGCCTGCGCGGCGCGTTCGTCGCGAGCGTCTTCGTGGGGATCGTCGACACGTTCGGCAAGGCGTACTTCCCGGACTTCGCGCTGTTCATGATCTATCTCCTGATGGTCGTCGTGCTGCTGACGCGGCCGCAGGGGCTGTTCGGCATCGGGAAGGCGTGAGCGCACGATGAGCGACCTCATGCGCCGCTTCGCGGGATGGACGGTGCTCCTGGTGCTGCTCGCGCTCGTGCCGTTGACCGGAAGTTACGCGACGAGCCTCGCCGCCGAGGTGCTCGTCTTCGCGATCTTCGCGATGAGCCTCGACCTGTTGATCGGCTACACGGGGCTCCTGTCATTCGGCCACGCGGCGTTCTTCGGCGTGTCGGCGTACACGATGGTGATCCTGGGCGTGCACCTCGGGTGGTCGGGCTGGATCGGATTCGCCGCCGGCATCGTCGTCTCCGCGGCGTTCGCCGCGCTGATCGGCTTCTTCTCGATTCGCGTCAGCGGCATCCCGTTCCTGATGCTGACGATGGCGTTCGCGCAGCTCCTGATGTCGGTCTCGATCAAGTGGCGCACCGTCACCGGCGGCACCGACGGGCTGTCGGGCTTCAAGCGCCCCTCGCTCTTCGGCTGGTCGCTCGACGACCGCGCCGTGCAGTTCTACGTGATCGCGGTGGGCTTCGTGCTCGTGCTGTGGTTCCTGCGGCGGCTCATCGCGTCGCCGCTCGGTTCGATCTTCATCGGGATCCGCGAGAACGAGCAGCGCATGCGCGCGGCCGGGTACCCGGTGCAGCGCTTCAAGCTGGTCGCGTTCACGATCGCGGGCGCGCTGGCGGGCGTCGGCGGCGGGCTCTACGCGCTGAACAACGCGTTCGTGTCGAGCGACATCCTGCACTGGTCGCTGTCGGGCGACGCGATCATCATGGTGATCCTCGGCGGCACCGGCACCGTGATCGGCCCGGCGATCGGCGCGGCGATGTTCCTGCTGATCAAGAACGTCGTGAGCTCGCGCACCGACTACTGGCTCCTGTGGGTCGGCATCATTTTCATTGCATGCGTGATGTTCCTGCCGCAGGGCGTTTGGGGCTGGGTACGCGCGCGCCTCAAGGCGCGGAAGCCGTCATGAGCCTCCTCCGCACGCAGTCGCTGCAGAAGGCGTTCGGCAGCCTCGTCGTCACCAGGAACGTCGACCTCTCGGTCGCGGCGGGCGAGCTCCATGCGCTGATCGGCCCGAACGGCGCCGGCAAGACGAGCCTCGTCCACCAGATCGCCGGGCAGCTCGCGCCGACGTCGGGGCGCATCTTCCTTCGCGACGTCGACATCACCGATGAGACGCCCGAGGCGCGCTGCCAGCTCGGCATCGGGCGCACGTTCCAGAAGAACAACCTGTTCCGCGCGCTGTCGATCCGCGAGAACGTGCGGCTCGCGTTGCAGGCCAAGCGCGGCGGCTGGTTCCAGTGCCTGCGTTCGACGGCGTCGGACCGCGCGCTGCTCGCCGAGGCCGACGACGTGCTCGCGCAGGTGCGGCTGGTCGACGGCCGCGACCGGCCGGTGTCGAGCCTGAGCTACGGCGAGCAACGCCAGCTCGAGATCGCGCTCGCGCTCGCGAGCAGGCCGGCGGTGCTGTTGCTCGACGAGCCGACGTCCGGCATGTCGCACGCCGAAACCGACTCGATGATCGCGCTCGTCGCGTCGCTGCCCAAGGAGCTCGGCGTGCTGATGATCGAGCACGACATGAACGTCGTGTTCTCGCTCGCGCACACGATCACCGTCCTCTACTACGGCGAGGTGCTCGCGTCCGGCCCGCCCGCGGCGATCCGCGAGAACGAGGCGGTGCGCAAGGTCTACCTCGGGATGGCTTGACTGATGCTCGAGCTCGACGACGTCCACGCGTACTACGGCGACAGCCACGTGCTTCACGGCGTGTCGATGCGCGTCGCGCCGGGCGAGGTCGTGGCGCTGCTGGGCCGCAACGGCGCCGGCAAGACGACGACGGTGCTCACGATCATGGGCTACCTCGTGCCGCGGCCCGGGCGGGTGACCTACGACGGCGCGCCGCTCAACGGCCTGCCGCCGCACGCGATCGCGCGGCGCGGGTTCGGCTTCGTGCCGCAGGAGCGCGGCATCTTCCCGAGCCTGACCGTCGAGGAGAATCTGACGGTCGCCGCTCGCCGCGGCGACGGCCGGTGGACGCTGGCGCTCGCCTACGAGCTGTTCCCGCGACTCGGCGAGCGCAAGGCGAACCTCGGGTTCCAGCTCTCCGGCGGCGAGCAGCAGATGCTCGCGATCGCGCGCGCCCTGATGCTGAACCCGAAGGTGATCCTGCTCGACGAGCCCTCGGAAGGCCTCGCGCCGCTGATCGTCGAGGAGATCGTGCAGGTGATGCGCAAGCTGAAGGGCGAGGGGCTCGCCGTGCTGCTGGTCGAGCAGAACCTGCGCGTCGCGCTCGACCTCGCCGACCGGCACTACGTGATGTCGAAGGGGCAGGTCCGCTACACCGGCACGAGCGCGGAGCTCGAGCACAACGAGCCCGTGCTGCGCGAGTACCTGAGTGTCTGAGCGCGGCGTTTGCCTGGTCACCGGCGGGAGCCGCGGCATCGGCGCCGCGACCGCGCGTCTCGCGGCGAAGCGCGGCTACGACGTCGCCATCACCTACCGCGAGCGCGCCGACGAGGCAGCGGCGGTCGTCCGCGACGTCGAGGCGGCAGGTCGCCGCGCGTTGGCGGTCCAGGGCGACGTCGGCGTCGAGCGCGACGTCGTGCGCGCGTTCGAGGCGGCCGACGCGCTCGGCCCGCTCACGCTGCTCGTCAACAACGCCGGCATCGTCGGGACGGTCGGGCGGCTCGAGGACGTCGAAGCGTCGATGCTCGAAACGCTGGTGCGTACCAACGTCGTCGGCGCGTTCCTCGCGGCGCGCGAGGCGGTCCGGCGCATGTCGACGCGACGCGGCGGACCCGGTGGCTCGATCGTGAACGTGTCGTCGGGCGCCTCGCAGCTCGGCTCGCCCAACGTCTGGATCCACTACGCCGCGACCAAGGGCGCGATGGACACGATGACGATCGGCCTCGCGAAGGAAGTCGCGGGCGAGGGCATCCGCGTGAACGCCGTGCGCCCCGGCATCATCGACACCGACATCCACGCGACGCGCCCGCCCGGCCAGCTCGAGACGATGCGCAAATCGATACCGATGCAACGTGTCGGCACTGCCGACGAGGTCGCCGCGACGATCCTTTGGCTCGCGTCCGACGAGGCGAGCTACGTGACGGCGGCGCTGCTCGACGTGCGCGGCGGCATCTGACGCCGCCGAAGCGCGCGTCAGACCTGCTGGCCCTTGCGCTCCGAGACGAGCGCCTCGAGCGCCTCGATCAGCTCGCGCGTTCCGTCGAGGTTCGGGTTGACCGCGACCGCCCGGCGCGCGTAGCTCAGCGCCTTCTCGTAGTTCTCGAGCTGGACGTGCATCTGCGCGTAGCCGGCGAGCGCGCCGAAGTGCTGCGGGTTGCGCTTGAGCACCTCGTCGCAGTCGGCCATCGACCGGCGGAAGTCGCCCATCAGGAAATAGAGCGTCGCGCGCTTGTTCCAGGCCTCGGCGAAGCCGGCGTCCATCTTGATGACCTGCGTGAACGTCTCGATCGCCTTGTCCAGGTCGCCGCGCTCGACGGCGTCCATGCCGATCCGGTAGAGCGCGTCGACCTCGGGCTTGCCCGAGCGCGACCAGATCTGCCAGATCGCGCGCTCGGCGCGCGCCCGCGCCTCTTCGTCCGGATCGCGCAGCGCGCGGATGAGCGGCTGCACGTCGGGCATCGTGCCGATCTCGCCCAGCCGGACGATCGCCTCGCGTCGCGCGGGCGGGTTGTCGGCCTCGAGCTGCGCGAGCGCCTGCGGGCGAGAGAGATCCGCGGCGGCCGCGAGCGCGGTCGCGGCCAGCGCGGCCAGAATGACCAACAGGCGAAGGCAGCGGTCCACGCCGCCACGGTACTACGTTTGCGGCTCGTCGAAAACCGAGCGCACAGGAAGGGAAAGCGAGAGCGCGTTGCACAGGAGCGCGATGGTCACGAAGCGCGAGACCTGCAGCAGCGCCGCGACGGCCTTGTCCTGCCCGAGCGCCGCGGCGACCGCGCGCACCTCGTCCGCGCAGCGCATCCCGTGGCGCGTGACGACCGCGACGGCGAGCGCCTGCAGCAGCCGCTCGTCGTCCGCGAGCGCCGACGGATGGCTGCCGGGCAGGCTCGCGGCGGCGGCGATCCATTCGAGCGGGAACCCGAGGCGCTTGCTCAACCGCTCGTGCTGGATGCGCTCGTAGTCGGCCTCGAGCAGCGCGCACACGGTGAGCGCGAGCACCTCGTTCTGCTGGTCGGAAAGCGGTGCCTTGACGGCCCCGGTGTACTGCATGAACGCGGGGATCGCGTTCGGCACGTGCGCGGCGACCTGGAAGAACTCGCCGAGGTAGCCGAGCCGGTCGACGGTGGGCTTCAGGAATTCGCGCAACGACGGATCGAGCTCGTCGACCGATTTGCGACCGATGCCATCTCCGCCGCTCACAGCGCCATCGCCTCGCGGTAGAACTTGTAGAACGCGCGGATCAGCACCTCGGTGACCATGTGGTCCTGCGCGTCGGTCTCGCGTCCGCCCATCTCGACGACCGCGTTGCGGTGGCCGTAGCCGGTCGCGCCGAGCTGCGCTTCGCTCATCACCTCGCCGTCCTCCATCGCGACGAAGCCCGACGGCCCGTACAGGTTCATGTGGCGCAGGCGGAGCCGCGAGATCTCGGGCGCCTCGTCCGCGTAGCCGTAATAGGTCCACGCGAGCTCGAACGCGCCGACGCCCCTCGGGATGATGTGGCGCATGCCCAGCGTGTTGGCCTGCTGGTGCAGCACGACGCTCGGGAACAGCGTGAGCCCCACGACCTTGCCGTCCTCGAACTCGCGCATCGGCGTGATGCTGTCCTTGTCCGCGAGCTCGAGCTTGCTCTTGAAGCGCGTGATCTCGCCGGTCGCGGCCGATTCCTTCTTGCCGACGTTCTGCGAGATCATGATCCCGTGCCGGCCGCCCTCGGTCGGGATCGTCTCCGACTGCGTGTCGGCGCGCCACAGGCCGAACGTGATCAGGAACGAGTGCAGCAGCGTCGCGTGGTACGGGTCCTTGAGGTTCTCGACGTACATCTTCCAGTTCGCCGGGATCAGCTGGCGGTTGTAGCCGAGGAGCTTGAGCGGGCGGCCGTGGAACAGCCGCTTGACGTAGCCGTGCATCTGCGGCCCGCAGTAGTCGGCGAATGTCGGCGGGCTCGCACCGAACGACGCGAAGATCGCGCCGCCCTCGACGTGCACGTGGAGCGCCTTGAGCCCGTGCTCGTGCGTCGCGAAATCGGCCGGCATCCCGCCCTTGCCGAGCGCGCCGCGCTTGAGCGGGACGCCCTGGAGCCTGCCGTCGAGCGCGAAGTTCCACTGGTGGTACGGGCAGGTGAACGAGTCGACCTTGCCGTGGTTCTGCCAGCACACGCGCGCGCCGCGGTGCGCGCAGCGGTTCTCGAGGACCTTGATGCCGTCCTTGCCGCGGACGACGATGACCTGGCGCTCGCCGACCCAGCTGCGCTTGAACGACCCGACCTCGGGGACCTCGCAGTCGAGGCCGACGTAGTTCCACGTGTCGCCGTAGAAGAACACGTCCATCTCGCGCGCGAACACGTCGGGGTCGGTGTAAACCCAGAACGGAACGCGCGTCCAGCCTTCCTTCGGCCAGGCCCGCGCGATGGTCTCCGCCTGCAGCGTCTTGCCCATGATGAATCCTCCAGGCCCCTAGACCGGCATGATCAGCGAGCGGCGCACGTAGTGGTTGTCGCAGACCACGATGCGCTCCTTGAACTTGAGCCGGCCCTCGCGCCGCACCAGCGTGTCGAGGTAGCGGCCGACGACGAACACGCGCGGGTCGTCGTCCGACATCGACTCGGTGACCAGCACGTTCGCGCGCGAGCGGATCGCGTCGCCCTCGACGCCGAGGACGTGCACGCCGCCGACGAAATGACGCCACGAGCGCGGCTCGTAGACCTGCGTCTCGCGGATCGCGAGGATGCGGTCGCGCAGCATCGCGACGCCGTCGCAGTACATGAACCCCCCGGGCAGGCCGCGGTCGTGGTTCTCGCGCGTGGTGATCCGGTAGACGCAGTCGTCGACGAAGTAGCCGGGCAGCGCCTCGACGCGGTCGTCGTCGAGGAGGTCGGCGACCTCGTCGTAGAGGTCGCGGATCTCGTGGCGCACGTCGATCGCGCTCAAGCGGTCTCGAGCGCCGTCAGGTTGGTCTCGAAGCCTTTCTGCGAGCCCAGCTTCAGGATCGGCGCCTGCAGCGTTTCCTGCCACAGCAGCGAGTCCATCGCGATGTGCAGCGGGTGATCCTGGATCGTGAGCGCGCAGAAGCCCTGCTCGCGCGAGCCGTGGTTGTGCACGGCCCATCCCGGCGCGGACAGGTGCAGGTCGCCGGCCTCCCACTCGAGCTTCCTGCCCATCACGTTGCTGCGGCCGTGCCCGATGAAGTAGTAGTTGATCGCGGCCGACACGTGGCGGTGCGGCAGGTCGAGCTTGTCGGGCGGGTACCTGGCGATCGTCGCGAAGAAGCACGGCGACGTGCCCATGCGCCGCTCGGTCGCCGGGTTGTAGAGCAGGTACAGATGGCGGCCGGTGTAGCGCTTGTCGCGCGCGTAGACCTTCTCGAGGTGCGGCTCGACGTCCGTCCACTTCCACAGGAGCGGCTTCCACTCGACCGTGTCGATGTCGACCAGGTATTCGTAGCCGAGCAGCTTCGCGCCCTCGGCGCCGAGGTCGATCGACTCGGCGAGGTCGCGCGCGCGCGGCTTGTCGCCGGCGGCGAGCGACGCGGTGTCGATCATCTTCGGCTTGGTGTCGACGACGTGGACCTCGAGCTTCTCGAGCAGCGGCGCGTTGCTGTACGACATCCGCACGAACAGGTCGCTGCCGTCGTTGCGGTACGAGGTCGGGTCCATCGACGGCGTGTTCCAGACGTCGAAGCGCGAGACGCCGAGCTGCTTCGTGCCGATCCTCGCCGTGCCCTCGCCGCGGATGCACATGTCGACCATCGTCGAGTTGCGCGCGACCGGCGGCGACTCCTCGCCGGGCTTCAGCACCTCGAGCGTCACGTCGATGCCCGGCGCGAACGCGGGGACCGGGCTCTTGTTGTACGGGTGCGAGATCGCGGTGGCACGACGCCCCGACGACGGGCGCGCGATCGACGCGAGGCGCTCGATCTCGGCGTCGATCGCCGCGCGCGGGACGATCAGCGTCGGCCAGAACTCCTGCTTGCGCGGCGCGCGGTCGCCGACGTCGGTGAACGTGTAGGTGTCACTCATGGGTGGCCTCCTGGGCGGCGCTCGCGGCCGCGGGGTTCCAGCGCGGGATCGCGCGCACCGGGTGGGGGATCGGCTGGCCGATGCCGCGCGCGCGGGCGCGCTCGATCACCATCAACGCGACGGACAGGTCGGACACGCCCATGCCCATCGACTTGAACAGCGTGACGTCGGCGCCGGCGGGACGGCCTTTCCCTTCGGCGACGATGGCGCCGATCGGCCGCACGGCGCTCCAGTCGCCGCCGGCCGCGTAGCGCTCGATGAATTCCCGGGATGCGCGCTGCACGCTCGGCACGTCGTCGACGCCGATCATCGATACGCGGTCGAACACGTCCTGATGGAATTCCGCGCTGGCGGGCAGGATCGCGCCCACCGCGTTGAGATGCGCGCCGCGCGCGAGGTGGCTCGCGTGCAGGAACGGGTCCTTCGCGCGCGTCACGAGCGTCACGATCGGCGCATCCTTGACGGCGACCTCGAGCGTCGGGGCGTCGACGACGTCGAACGCGAAGCGCTCGGCGAGCGTCGCGGCGAACGCCTTGCGCTTGTCGGCCGTCGGGCTCCACACGCGCACGCGCCGCAGTGGCCGCACCGCGTTGATCGCGGCGACCTGCGTGATCGACTGCGTGCCGGTGCCGATCAGCGCCATGTCGTCCGCTCCCGGCGCGGCGAGCCAGCGCGTGCCGACGCCGGTCATGGCCGCGGTCCTGAGCTGCCCGAGCGCGGCGGCCTCGATGATCGCCGCGATGCTGCCGTCGCCGGCATCGAACATCACGTAGACCGCGGTCGCGCCGCGCTTGGTGTGCACCCAGTTCTTGAAGCCGACGTAGCCGAGGTCCGGCGCGCCGGAGCCGAGCGAATGCATCGACGATCCGTCGCCGTAGGTGCCGAGCACCTTCGGCAGGTTGAACGCGTGGCCCTGGCCCAGCGAGCGCAAGCCGCGCTCGAGCGCCGGGATCGCGTCGTCGAGCGCCACGAGCGAAACGACGTCCTGCTCGGTGATCCAGATGAGGGGTGCGGGCATGGTCAGCGTCCGTGGGTCGGTTCGTCGATGACGTCGTTGGCGAGCGTGCCGACGCCGGTGATCTCGACCTCGAAGCGGTCGCCGGGCGTGAGCCACACCGGCGGCGTGCGCGTGAAGCCGACGCCGGCGGGCGTGCCGGTGACGATCACGTCGCCGGGCACGAGGGTGGTGAACGTCGTGATGTACGCGAGCATCTGGGGGATCGAGAAGATCATGTTGGCCACGCGGTCTCGCTGCATCTCGCGCCCGTTGAGCCGGCCGATGACTTCCATCGCGCCGACGTCGCCGGCCTCGTCGGGCGTCACGATCCAGGGCCCGAACGCGCCGCTGTGCTCGAAGTTCTTGCCGGGCGTCGCCTGGCGCGAGTGCGTCTGCCAGTCGCGCACCGAGTTCTCGGCGAAGCACGAATAGCCGGCCACGTACGAGAACGCATCGGCCTCGGGAACGTGGCGCGCAGGCCTGGCGATCACGAACGCGAGCTCGGCCTCGTAGTCGAACTGGTGCGACGCGCGCGGGCGCACGACGCTTGCGAGGTGCCCCACCTGCGAGCTGCCGAAGCGCACGAACAGCGACGGGCGGTCGGGCACCGCCATCTTCGCCTCGCGCGCATGCTCGTGGTAGTTGAGCCCGACGCACATGATCTTGTCCGCGTCGGTGATCGGCGGGCGCCACGCCACCTCGGCGACGGGCAGGTCGCGACCGCCTTGCGCGCGCTTGCGCAGGCCGTCGAGGCCCCATTGCGCGAGCGCGGCGCGCAGCGACGGCGCCTCGCCCGACAGGTCGGCGATCCGGTCGCCGTGCACGACGCCGAAGCCGTCGCGACCCCGGTGGTGGAAGCTCGCCAGCCGCATCGTCTAACGCTCCTCCGCGGGTGGATTCCCCGCTCCAATGGCTGGAGTCTCACGCGGGACGCGGCTGGCCGCAATCCGGCCGCTGGAATATCATTTGTTCCAAACCGGATGCGAATGACCGCGTCGGACACCCGATCCATGGCCACAGTACACGTAAGCGGCGCCCGCAACACGTCGGTCGCCGAGCCCGGACTGATCGGGCTGGGGGACCGGGGCCTGCGGGACCTGACCTCGCTTCGGATCTTCGCGCGGGTCGTCGAGCTCCAGAGCTTCTCGGAGGTCGCCCGGCGCTCGGGCGTGATGCCGGCGACGATCAGCAAGCACGTCTCGTCGCTCGAGGCGGCGCTCGGCGCCCGCCTCATCAACCGCACGACGCGGCGGCTTTTCATCACCGAGGCCGGCCAGCGGCTCTACGAGCACTGCGTGCGCGTGCTGCAGGAGCTCGACGCGGCCGAGTCCGAGCTCGCCGAGATCAAGGGCGAGCCCGCCGGGCCGCTGCACGTGACCGCACCGCTCACGTTCGGGATCGGCAGGCTGTCGCCGCGCTTGCCGGAGTTCCTGAAACGCTATCCGAAGGTGGCGCTCGACCTCGACCTCTCGATCGAGAAGATCGATCTCTTCCAGCAGCGCATCGACGTCGCCGTGCGCATCGCCGATACGGTCGACCCGGGGCTGGTCGCGATCAAGCTTGCGCCCTACAGCCGCGCGTTCTGCGCGTCGCCCGACTATCTCGCGCGCCACGGGACGCCCTCGACACCCGAGGACCTCGCGTCGCACAACTGCCTCGTGTCGCGCGGAGCGATCCTGAATGCGAGCTGGCCGGTGCAGCGCGGCAAGGAGCTGGGCTCGGTGCGCGTCGGCGGCAACTTCGTCGCGAACAACGGCGAGGTGATCCGCGACGCCGTGCTCGCGGGGCTCGGCATCACGATGACCGCGCGCTGGCAGGTCGAGCGCGAGCTCGCGAGCGGCGCGCTCGTCGAGGTGCTCGCCGACTACGTGCCGACCAACCGCGCGGTCTACGCGGTGCTGCCGCGGCAGGGCCCGCTGACGCCCAAGGTCCGGGCGTTCGTCGACTTCCTGAAGACCTGCTGCGCCGACCTCCGATGACGCGCACGCGCGAATGGGTGTTCGCGTGGCTGCTGCTCTCGCCCGCGATGGTGCTGCTGGTGCTGTTCACGCACTATCCGGCGGTCGCCAACCTGTGGCACAGCTTCCTGTCGACGCCCAAGGGCAGCCGCCCGGCCGTCTGGGTCGGCGCCGACAACTACGCGCAGCTCGTCGAGGACCCGATCTTCTGGCAGGCGCTGTCCAACAACTTCTGGTACGCGCTCGGCACGATCCCGGTGTCGATCGCGCTCGCGCTGCTGATGGCCGTGTGGGTGCACGGCAAGATCGCGGGCCGCGGGTTCCTGCGCCTCGCGTACTTCACGCCGACGGTCCTGCCGATGATCGCCGTCGCGAACATCTGGCTGTTCTTCTACACGCCCGAGTACGGGCTGATCGAGCAGGTGACCAAGGGGCTCGGCTTCGCGAGCCACAACTGGCTCGGCAGCAAGTCGACCGCGCTCGGCGCGCTGATGGTCGTGACGGTGTGGAAGGAAGCGGGCTTCTTCATGATCTTCTACCTCGCCGCGCTGCAGTCGATGTCGCCGAGCCTCGCCGAGGCCGCGGCCATCGAGGGCGCCTCGCGCTGGTATTACTTCCGGCGCGTGACCTTCCCGCTGCTGATGCCGGTGACGCTGTTCGTGTTCGTCAACGCCGTCATCAACGCGTTCCGGCTGGTCGACCACATCGTCGTGATGACGCGCGGCGGGCCCGACAACGCGACCGAGCTCCTGCTCTACTACGTTTACGAGATCGGATTCCGGTTCTGGGATTCGGCGTATGCGGCGGCGCTCACGATGGTGCTGCTGGTCATCCTCGGGCTCACGGCGCTGTTCCAGTTCTTCGTCCTCGAGCGCAGGACGCATTACCGATGACATCCCCCCGAAGCGTCCTTCGGCCGCCTCCCCCCAGGGGGCATGGCGAGCTCGGGGCGGCCCTTCGCTCGCCATGACCGCGACGACGCACGTCTTCGACACGCATGGCGTAGGTCGAGCGCTCGAGACCGCCGCGGCGTGGCTGCTCGGCTTCCTGTGGGTGCTGCCGCTGCTCTATGCGTTCTGGACCGCGTTCCATCCGGCCGAGTTCTCGACGCGCCTGTCGCTGGTCGCGCCGCTCACGCTCGACAACTTCGTCAAGGCCTGGCACGCGGCGCCGTTCGCGCGCTACTTCCTCAACACGTTCATCCTGGTGACGATGGTGCTCGCGGCGCAGCTCGTGCTAGTCACGCTCGCCGCCTACGCGTTCGCGCGCTTCGAGTTCCCGGGGCGCAACGTGCTGTTCGCGCTGGTGCTCGTGCAGCTCATGATCATGCCCGACGTGCTGATCGTCGAGAACTACCGGACGATGACCTTCCTCGGCATCAAGGACACGATCCTGGCGATCGGGTTGCCGTACATGGCGAGCGCGTTCGGGATCTTCCTGCTGCGCCAGACGTTCAAGACGATCCCGCGCGAGCTCGACGAGGCGGCGCGCGTCGAAGGCTGCTCGCCGCTGCAGGTGCTGTGGAAGGTCTACGTGCCGCTCGCGCGGCCGACCTACCTCGCCTACGCGCTGGTCTCGGTCAGCTACCACTGGAACAACTTCCTGTGGCCGCTCATCATCACCAACTCGGTCGAGTCGCGGCCGGTGACGGTGGGACTGCAGGTGTTCGCGTCGACCGACCAGGGCATCGACTGGTCGATCATCACCGCGGCGACGCTGCTCACGACCGCGCCGCTGCTGATCGGGTTCCTGCTGTTCCAGCGGCAATTCGTCGCGTCGTTCATGCGCGCCGGGATAAGATGATCCCCCCGGAGCGCGCTGCGCGCGCCTCCCCCCGAGGGGGCCACGCGCCCTTGGGGCGGCCCGGCGGGCGCGTGATGAGATCCCCCCGAATGCGCGCATGAATCTCATCACCTGGAACGTGCAGTGGTTCCGCGGCCTCGACGGCCGCGTCGACCCTGCGCGCGTGATCGCGCACGCGCGCGCTCTCGCGGATTTCGACATCCTCTGCGTCCAGGAGCTGGCGGACAACTTTCCCGCGCCGCTGCTCGAAGGCAACGACGATGCCGACCAGTTCGCAACGCTCGCGCGCCTGCTGCCGGGCTACACGGTGGTCCACGGCATCGGCGCCGACCATCCAGGTACGGGCGGTCGGCGACGCAGCTTCGGCAACGCGATCGCGACGCGTTGGCCGGTCGGGCAGGTGCGGCGTCATGCGCTCCCGTGGCCGGCCGATCCGGCGGTGCCGTCGATGCCGCGCGTCGCGGTCGAGGCGATCGTCGAGGCGCCGTTCGGCCCGGTGCGCATCGTGACGACGCACCTCGAGTACTGGTCGCGCCTCCAGCG
>DATBSV010000442.1:0-3411 GCA_036559685.1 Casimicrobiaceae bacterium | reverse complement strand
CGGCTCATCTCGCGGATCGTGTTGACCTTGGTGCGGATCAGCACGCCGCCGGTCGAGATCAGCATGACCTCGTCGTCCGGCGACACGAGCGCGGCGACGACGACCTTGCCGTTGCGCTCGGTCTGCTGGATCGCGATCATGCCCTTGGTGCCGCGGCCGTGGCGCGTGTGCTCGACGATCGGCGTGCGCTTGCCGTAGCCGTTCTCGGTCGCGGTCAGCACCGACTGGTTCTCGTCCTCCGCGACGAGCAGCGCGATGACCTTCTGACCCTTGTCGAGCGTCATGCCCTTGACGCCGTGCGCGTTGCGGCCCATCGGGCGCACGTCGTTCTCGTCGAAGCGCACCGCCTTGCCGCCCGAGCTGAACAGCATCACGTCGTGCTTGCCGTCGGTCAGCGCGACGCCGATCAGCCGGTCGCCGTCGGCGAGGTCGACGGCGATGATCCCCGACGGGCGCGGGCGCGAGAAGTCGGCGAGCGGCGTCTTCTTGACCGTGCCCATCGCGGTGGCCATGAACACGAACTGCGTCTCGGTGAATTCCTTGACCGGCAGGATCGCGGTGATCTTCTCGTTGTCGGCGAGCGGAACGAGGTTGACGATCGGCTTGCCGCGCGACGCGCGGCTGCCCTGCGGCACGTTGTAGACCTTGAGCCAGTAGACGCGGCCGCGATTGGAGAAGCACAGGATGTAGTCGTGCGTGTTCGCCATGAACATGCGCTCGACGAAATCGTCCTCCTTCGTCGCGGTCGCCTGCTTGCCGCGGCCGCCGCGGCGCTGCGCGCGGTACTCGTCGACCGCCTGCGCCTTCATGTAGCCGCTGTGCGAGATCGTGACCACCATGTCCTGCGGCGCGATCAGGTCCTCGATCGACAGGTCCTCGCCCTGCGCGACGATCTCGGAGCGGCGCTTGTCGCCGAACTCGTCGCGGATCGCCTTGAGCTCGTCGGACACGATCGTCGTCACGCGCGTGGGCTTCGAGAGGATGTCGATGAGGTCCGCGATCAGGTCCATCACGTCGCGGTACTCGCCGGTGATCTTGTCCTGCTCGAGGCCGGTCAGGCGCTGCAGGCGCAGCTCGAGGATCGCCTGCGCCTGCGCGTCGGAGAGCCGGTAGCCTTCCGGGGTCGCGCCGAAGCCCGGCGGGAGCCCTTCGGGACGCGCCTCGGCCGCGACCGCGCGCTTGAGCATCTCGTCGACGACGGGGCTGGCCCACGCACGCGACATCAGCGCGGACTTCGCCTCGGGCGGCGTCGGCGACGCCTTGATCAGCGCGATCATCTCGTCGACGTTCGCGAGCGCGACGGCGAGGCCTTCCAGAATGTGCCCGCGCTCGCGCGCCTTGCGCAGCTCGTAGCGCGTGCGGCGCACGACGACCTCGCGCCGGTGCTGCAGGAAGAACTCGACGAATTGCTTGAGGTTGAGGAGACGCGGCTGGTTGTCGACCAGCGCGACCATGTTCATGCCGAAGCTGTCCTGCAGCTGCGTGAGCTTGTAGAGATTGTTGAGGACGATCTCCGGGACCTCGCCGCGCTTCAGCTCGATCACGGCGCGCATGCCCGACTTGTCCGACTCGTCGCGCAAGTCCGAGATGCCCTCGAGCTTCTTGTCTCGCACCAGCTCGCCGATGCGCACGAGCAGGTTCGCCTTGTTCACCTGGTAGGGCAGCTCGTCGATGATGATCGCCTGGCGATTGCCCTTGTCGAGCTCCTCGACATGGGTGCGCGCGCGGATCACGACGCGGCCGCGCCCGGTGCGGTAGCCCTCGCGCACGCCCTCGAGGCCGTAGATGATCCCGGCGGTCGGGAAATCCGGCGCCGGGATGATGTCCATCAGCTCGTCGACGGTGATCTCGGGATTCGCGAGCACCGCGAGGCAACCGGCGATGGTCTCGGTCAGGTTGTGCGGCGGGATGTTGGTCGCCATGCCGACCGCGATGCCCGAGCTGCCGTTGACGAGCAGGTTCGGCAGCCGCGACGGCATCACCGACGGCTCCAGCTCCTTGCCGTCGTAGTTGGGGACGAAGTCGACCGTCTCGCTGTCGATGTCGGCGGTCAGCTCGCTCGCGATCTTCTGCAGGCGGCACTCGGTGTAGCGCATCGCCGCCGCGTTGTCGCCGTCGACCGAGCCGAAGTTGCCCTGGCCGTCGATCAGCGGGTAGCGCAGGCTGAAGTCCTGCGCCATGCGCACCAGCGTGTCGTAGATCGCCATGTCGCCGTGCGGGTGATACTTCCCCATCACGTCGCCGACGACGCGCGCGCACTTCACGTACGGCCGGTTGTGGACGATGTTCGCCTCGGCCATCGCATACAGGACCCGACGGTGCACGGGCTTCAATCCGTCGCGCACGTCAGGCAGCGCGCGGCCCACGATCACGCTCATCGCGTAATCGAGGTAGCTGTGCCGCATCTCGGCTTCGAGGCTGACGGGGAGGGTTTCTTTGGCGAACGTGTCCATGCGCGGCGATTTTCGAATGTTTGGCGTGGGCGCCCGGGTCGGCTCGCGCGGCGATGCCTTGTAAAAGCGGCAACCTGCGCGGGGCCCCGGAAAGGCGCCTCACGAAGCCCCCCACACGGCGCGTCCGGGCCGGAAGCGACGCTGGAGGCCCTTGAAAACGCTGAATTTTAGCACGGCGTTGTATCGCCGCGACACCTTGCGGCGTCGGCCCTCCGGGCCCCGGCCCGTTTGTGGCGTCGCCGAAAAGAGGCGTGATATAGTCGAAGCGGAATAAAGCTTCTGGCGCGTCAGGGAGTTACCGCGCGCGATCGAGCCCGTCCCACGAAAACATCTCCAAAACCAAAGCCAAAGGGGTGAAACAATGACTCGTCGTCTCCTTTCCGCCGCTGCGTTCGGCGTGATCGCGTCGGCGCTGGCCGGTACGGCCGGCGCGCAGACCGCCGGTTACGTGCCCGGCGTCGCCGAGTGCAACCCGCAGAATTGCGGTTACGTGATGTCGTTCGCCGCCACGCCGGGCAACAACATCGTCCGCAGCGCGGTCTACAACAGCACGGCGGGTATCTCCGGCAACCTCTGCTATCGCACCGGTTACTGGACCCCGAGCATGGCGATCATCGGCTGCGACCCGGACCTCGTGCCGAAGCCCGTCGCCGCTGCCACTCCGGCTCCCGCGCCCGCGCCCGCCCCGGCGCCCGCGCCTCGCGCAGCTACGCCCGCTCCGGCGCCCGCCCCCGCGCCCGCACCGGCCGCTGGCGTGCAGAAGATCACGCTCGCGTCGAAGGCGCTGTTCGACTTCGACAAGGCCGTGCTGAAGCCCGAAGGCAAGGCGGCGATCGACAGCGAGATCATCTCGAAGCTGTCGGGCGTGCAGCGCCTCGAGCTCGTGCTCGTCACCGGCCACACCGACCGGATCGGCACGCAGGCGTACAACCAGAAGCTGTCCGAGCGCCGCGCCGAC
>DATBSV010000441.1:0-3867 GCA_036559685.1 Casimicrobiaceae bacterium | reverse complement strand
CCGGCGAAGTGAGCGGGCGCTCACACTCGTCGAAGCTCTCGCCATGAGCCTATTGGGGCGGGGTGCCGTCGCGATCTGGCACGACATCGCGACGGAGGGACGCGATGCGTTCTACGCCTGGCACGGGCGCGAGCACATGCCCGAGCGCGCGGCGGTCCCCGGATTCCTGCGAGGCCGTCGCTACATCGCGATCGACGGGACGCCCGAGTACTTCAACCTCTACGAGACCGCGTCGACTGCGGTCCTGGCCGGCAGCGACTATCTCGAGCGGCTCAACCACCCGACGCCGTGGACCGTCGAGACGGTCAAGCACTTCCGCGGCGTCGCGCGATCGCTGTGCGAGGTCGCGCACTCGCGCGGCGACGGCGAGGGCGGGCTGATCGCGACCTATCGCTACGACGCGAGCGATGCCATCGCCGCGCGCCATCGCAGGTCGATGCGGGACGCGCTCGACCGGCTCGTCGACACGCCGGGGATCGCCGGCGCGCACCTGCTCGTCGCGGACACCGACGCCAGCGCGATCGAGACCGCCGAGAAGCGGGCGCGCGCGAGCGGGACCGAGATCCCGCGATGGGTCGTGCTGGTCGAAGGCTGGGGCGACGCGGAGACGTTCACCGCGCAAGCGCACGCGTTCGCGCGCGACGCCGCGTTCACCGAGGCGTCGTCGGCGCCCGGCGTCGCCGTCTACCGGCTGCAGAACGCGCGCGTTCGCTAGCGCGCGAAGGCCAGGTCGACTTCGCCGACCTCGGTGAGGGTCGCGCGCACCTTGCACGGGCGATCGATCGGTCTGGGCGGCGTGCAGCTGCCCGTCGTGATCACCTGGCCGCCCTTGAGGCCGCCGAGCTTGTCGCACTGCGCGTTCGCCCACGTGACGATCGGCAGCCACGGATCGCGCTGCGGATGGCCGCCGGGCGCGCCATGCACGCGCTCGCCGTCGATCCAGAGCGCGACCTCGAGCGCGTTCAGGTCGAGCGCGCGGAAGTCGCGCGTCTCCGTGCCGCACACGTAGCCCGCGTTGCCCTGAAGGTCGGCGACGAAACGCGGAAACGGCGTGCCGGCCGACGGCATGCCGCCGCGCGCGGCGATCAGCTCGGCGCCCACGAGCACCGCTTCCACCGACTGCGACACCTCCGCGTGCGAGTAGGGCCGGCCCGGCCGCGGCGGCAGGTCGCGCGCGAGCCGGAACGCGATCTCGATCTCGAGGATCACCGGGCGGTCGGGCGGGAGCGCGATCGTCGCGCCGCTTCGTTGCATCAGCCCCTCGACCATCGGGGCGGCGACCGAATGCCGGTCGGGCCCGAAGCCGGTCTTCCACCCGCCGACGCGTTCGCCGAGCGCGTGCACGACGGCCGCTTGCGCGTCGTATGCGTCCGCGATCGACAACGCGTGCGCGCCGAGCGTGTCGGACGGGGCGGCGCGACCGCTGCGGATCGCGGCGGCGAGCGAGTGGGCGAGCGTGGCGTGCGAGCTCATCGGCGGTCCGTCCAGGGGAAAGGACGCGATTCTACGTCGCCGAAACCGGTCGTCCGGAAACGCGTTGCCGGGCTCCCGGGCAGGACCTACACTGGCCAGCCCGGCGGGCCATGCCCGCCGGCGACGCGGCGAGCGCCCGCCAGAGGCGCCGCCGGGCAACGACGTTGGCGCGTATCGCGCAAAGCGAGGAGGAAGGGTGGCAGAGGCGCTCGACACGTTCCCGCGCCGGATGCTCCGTCATGCGGGCATCCGGCCCCGCCATCCGGCGACGCGCGAGAAGGACCTCGGCATCTGGCAGACCTGGAGCTGGGCGAAGGTCGCGGCCGAGGTGCGCGCGATCGCCTGCGGCCTCGCCTCGATCGGGTTCCGGCGCGGCGACCACCTGGCGATTATCGGCGACAACCGGCCGCGCCTGTACTGGTCGATGCTCGCCGCGCAATGCCTCGGCGGCGTGCCGGTGCCGATGTACCAGGACGCGCCGGCGAACGAGTTCGTCTACGTGCTGAACGACGCGCGCATCGGCTACGCGATCGTCGAGGACCAGGAGCAGGTCGACAAGATGCTCGAGGCGCGGCCGCAGGTGCCCACGCTCGCGCACGTGATCTACGACGACCCGCGCGGCCTTCGCAACTACGCCGGCGCCGGCTACGAGGGCGTGCGCGGCTACGACGCGCTCGTCGCGGCGGGCCGCGAGTACGACAAGGCGCACCCGGGCTTCTTCGACGGCGAGGTCGCGCAAGGCAAGGGCAGCGACGTGTCGGTGATGCTCTACACGTCCGGCACGACCGGCAAGCCCAAGGGCGTGCGGCAGAGTCACAAGGCGTTCATCACCGCCGCCGAGGGCGGCGCGGCGTTCGACCGGCTGACCGCCGACGACAGCATCCTGTCGTACCTGCCGATGGCGTGGGTCGGCGATCACCTGTTCAGCTTCGCGCAGTGGCTCGTGACCGGATTCACGATCAACTGCCCCGAGTCGGCCGAAACCGTGCGCATCGACCTCAGGGAAATCGGCCCGACCTATTACTTCGCGCCGCCCGCGATCTTCGAGAGCCTGCGCACGCAGGTGATGATCCGGATGGAGGACGCCGGCCTCGTCAAGCGCACGCTGTTCCACTGGGCGATCGGGGTCGCTCGCCGCTGCGGCGCGGACATCCTCGACGGCAAGCCGGTGTCACTCCTCGATCGCGTTCGCTACGCGATCGGCGATGCGCTCGTCTACGGCCCGCTGCGCAACGTGCTCGGCATGAGCCGCATCCGCATCGCGTACACGGCGGGCGCGGCGATCGGACCGGATCTCTTCCGCTTCTACCGGTCGATCGGCATCAACATGAAGCAGCTCTACGGCTCGACCGAGACCTGCGCCTACGTGTGCCTGCAGCCCGACGACGCGGTGAAGCTCGACACGGTCGGCAAGCCCGCGCCGCACGTCGAGGTCCGCATCGGCGACAACGGCGAGGTGCTCGTGCGCGGGCCGATGCTGCTGACCGAGTACTACAACCGGCCCGACGCGACGGCCGAGTCGATCGACCCGGAGGGCTACTTCCGCACCGGCGACGCGGGCCTTTTCGACGCGGACGGCCAGCTCCGCATCATCGACCGCGCGAAGGACGTCGGGAAGCTGTCGAGCGGCGCGATGTACGCGCCCAACTACATCGAGAACAAGCTCAAGTTCTCGCCGCACATCAAGGAAGCCGTCGCGTTCGGCAACGCGCGCGACAAGGTCTGCGCGTTCGTCAACATCGACATGGGCTCGGTCGGCAACTGGGCCGAGCGCCGCGGCCTCGCGTACTCGGGCTATGCCGACCTCGCCGGCAACCCGGAGGTGGTCGAGCTGATCCGGGGCGAAGTCGAGGCGGTCAACGCGGCGCTCGCCGCGGAGCCCGGGCTCGCCGACTCGCAGATCCGCCGCTTCCTGGTGCTGCACAAGGAGCTCGATCCCGACGACGACGAGCTGACGCGTACGCGCAAGGTGCGCCGCAGCTTCGTCGCCGAGAAGTACGCGGTCCTGGTCGACGCGCTCTACGGCGGGCGCACCGTCCAGCACATCGAGACGCAGGTGAAGTTCGAGGACGGGCGCACCGGCAACGTCGCGGCCGACATCGTAATCGCCGACGCGAAGACCTTCGCGGCGGATGCTGCGCAGCGTGCCGCGTAGAGGACCGCCACGTGACCCATGCGATCGGCGACGTGGTCCTGAAGCTCGAGCACATCTCGCTCGCGTTCGGCGGCGTGAAGGCGCTGAACGACATCAGCTTCGACGTGCGCGAGCACGAGGTGCGCGCGATCATCGGCCCGAACGGCGCGGGCAAGAGCTCGATGCTCAACGTCATCAACGGCGTCTACCGGCCGCAGCAGGGGACGATCACGTTCCGCGGCCGCGAGCGGCGCGACATG
>DATBSV010000440.1:0-4187 GCA_036559685.1 Casimicrobiaceae bacterium | reverse complement strand
GTGTTGAAGTCCTGCACGTTCTTGATGTAGCGGTTGCGCGCGACGGTGATCCGGTTCTCGGTGCCCTCGAGCTGCGCCTGCAGGTCGCGGAACAGCGCGTCGCTCTTGAGGTTCGGGTAGTTCTCGACGACGAGCAGCAGTCGCGAGAGCGCTCCGGACAGCTGGCCCTGCGCCTGCTGGAATTTCTGGAAGGCGGCCGGGTCGTTCAGGAGCTCGGGCGTCGCCTTGATGCCCGCGACGTTGGCGCGCGCATTGGTCACCTGCTCGAGCACCTCGCGCTCCTGCGCGGCGTAGCCCTTGACGGTGTTGACGAGGTTGGGCACGAGGTCGGCGCGCCGCTGGTACTGGTTGACGACCTCCGACCAGCCGGCCTTGACCTGCTCGTCCTGCGACTGGAGCGTGTTGTAGCCGCAGCCGGAAAGCGTGAGCGTCGCGGCGATGACCGCCACCGTGGCGAACTTCCTGACCATGGAGCCTCCGTCGAGATGGATCGTCGCGCGCCGTTCGCGCGCGTTTCCCACTATGCGGGCGGGAATGGCACCGCGCAAGGGGTTCACGCGACGGGCGGCGACGTTGGAGGGTCCGACGACGCCACGCGGCGCGCGAACAGCAGGTCCTCCCAAGCCTTCGCCTTCTCGGGCAGGCTGCGCAGCAGGTATGCGGGATGGTAGGTGACGACGAGCGGCGTTTCGCCGTAGCGGTGCCGCCGCCCGCGCAGGCTCGCGATCGACGCGTCGGTTTTGAGCAGGAGAGACGCGGCGCTTTTTCCCAGCGCGACGATCAGCTTCGGCGTCAACAGCGCGATCTGCCGCTCGAGGTACGGGCGGCAGGCTTCCGCCTCACCGGGCTCGGGCGTGCGGTTGTTCGGCGGGCGGCACTTGACGACGTTCGCGATGTAGACGCGCTCGCCGCGATTCATGCCGAGCGCGGCCAGCATGCTGTCGAGCAGCTTGCCGGCCTGGCCGACGAAAGGCTCGCCCCTCAAGTCCTCCTCGGCGCCCGGTCCCTCGCCGACGAACAGCCACTCGGCCTCGCGGTCGCCGACGCCGGGCACGGTGCGCTTGCGCGAGCGGCACAGCGGGCACGCGGTGCACGCGGCGATGTCGGCGTCGAGCGCGTCCCAGTCGAGCTTCGCGATGCGCGCGCGCCGGGCGGCCGGGTCCTCGACGGTGACGATGCTCCGCGCGACGGGCGGCTCGACGACGTCGACCGCGTCCGTCGCGACGGCCGTGCCGCTCGCGCGGCGCCGCCACGCGGGCGCGAGCCCGAGCTCGCGCAGGATCTCGTCGCGCGTCGCCACGTTTCCCTAGCGCGCCGGCCCGAGCGCGCGGCGCAGCACCAGCGCGTCCTCGCGCGGCGTGGTCGCCGTCGCCGGGTAGTAGTCGTGTCGCCGTCCTACAGCGCCGAAGCCCTCGGTCGCGTAGAGCTCGAGCGCCGCCGTATTCGACACGCGCACCTCGAGGAAGCACTGCTCGGCGCCGGACCGCATGGCGACTTCCACGAAACGCCGCAGAAGCGTGCGGCCGAGCCCCTGCCGGCGCGCATCGGGCACGACCGACAGGTTGAGGATCTGCGCCTCGCCCGGCGCCAGCATCAGCACGCCGAACGCGACGATGCGCCCTTCACGCTCGCCGACCATCGCGCAGTAGCCGGCCGCGAGGGCGTCGCGGAAATTCCCGAGCGTCCAGGGCGCCGCGTGGATCTGGCGCTCGAGCGCCGCGACGTAGGCGAGGTCGTCGGGCGCGAGGAGCCGCCAGGCGACGGTGACCGAACGCAGGCCCGACGACGGGACGAGCGTCGCCATGGCTACATTCGCGCACCCGCCGCCCGCTCGTGCGCGGTCAGCGCGACGCGGTGGCGCACGTACATGGGCTCGGCGTCGCGCGCGGTGACGGTGGCACCGACGCGCACGAGCGGCACCGCGAGCTCGCCGACCGCGCGCGCGGTGGGCCGCAGCGTCGCGTCGTGGCGCGCGAGGCCCAGATGGGCGACGATCGCGGGATAGACCGCGAATCCGTCGCCCGCGCCGAACGCGCCGGCATCGGCGACGACACCCGCGGGCGCCGACACGGCGGGCGCATGCGTCGGGCGCCACGCCTCGTCGTCGCGGACGTAGCTCGCGGCGTAGACCTCGCGCATGCGCGCGTCGAGGCACGCGACGACGCGGGTAGCGCCGTGCGCGCGCCACGCTTCCTGCGCGAGCGCCTCGAGCGTGCCGACCGGCACCAGCGGCACACCCGTGCCGAGGCTCAGCCCCTGGGCAATGCCGCACGCGATGCGCACGCCGGTGAACGCGCCCGGACCCGCGCCGAAGGCGATCGCGTCGAGCGCCCCGAGCGCATAGCCGCATTCGGCGAGCACCTCGCGCACGCGCGGCAGCACGCGCTCCGCGTGCAGAGGTCCGGCGCGCTCCTCGCGCACGGCGAACGTCGCGCCGTCGCCGCAGGCGACGGACAGCGTGTCGGTCGAGCTGTCGAGGGCGAGGATGCGCACCCCGCCATTCTAACGGCGCCCGGTAGAATGCGCAGTTTCGCCATCGAGGAACGCCGTGATCCTGCCCACCGTCGACGTCGGCGCGCTCGACGCCGAGGGCCGCGGCGTCGCGCGCGTCGAGGGCAAGGCCGTCTTCGTCGAAGGCGGGCTGCCCGGCGAGCGCGTCACGATCGAGACGCTCAAGCGCAAGCCGACCTGGGAGCTCGCGCGCGCGACGCGCATCGAGCGTGCGTCCGCCGACCGCGTCGTGCCGCGCTGCCCGCACTTCGGCACCTGCGGGGGCTGCACGCTGCAGCACGCGACGCCGCAGCTCCAGGTCGCCGCCAAGCAGCGCGCGCTCGAGGACGCGCTCGAGCGCATCGGCCGCGTGACGCCGGCGCTCCTGCTGCCCCCGGTGCACGGGCCCGCATGGGGCTACCGGACGCGCGCGCGGCTGTCGGTGCGCCACGTCGTCAAGAAAGGCGGCGTGCTGGTGGGCTTCCACGAGCGCAAGTCGAGCTACGTCGCCGACATGCGCGAATGCCACGTCCTTCCGCCGCGCATCTCGACGCTGCTCGTGCCGCTGCGCGAGCTCATCGGGTCGCTCACGATCCGCGATCGCCTGCCGCAGATCGAGCTCGCGATCGGCGCGCGCGCCGACGATCCGTCGACCGAGCTCGCCGTCCTGGTGCTGCGCGTGCTCGAAGAGCCGACGCCCGAGGACGTCGCGAAGCTCGATGCGTTCGCGGACGCGCGCGGCGTGTCGTTCTGGCTGCAGCCCGGCGGCCCGGGCAGCGCGACGCCGATGCGACGCGACGAGCCGGGGCTCGTCTACGCGATCCCCGAATTCGACATCGTCATGCCGTTCTCGCCGACCGAGTTCACCCAGGTCAACCCGCACATCAACGAAGTGCTGGTCCGCCGCGCGATCGCGCTGCTGGACCCGCGGCCGGGCGAGCGCGCCGCCGACTTCTTCTGCGGTCTCGGCAACTTCACGCTACCGATCGCGCGGCGCGGCGCGAGCGTCGTCGGCATCGAGGGAAGCGAGCCGCTCTGCCGGCGCGCGCGCGAGAACGCCGCGGCCAACGGGCTTGCGTCAACGACGCGCTTCGAGGCCGCCAACCTGTTCGCCGCGACGCCCGAGTCGATCGCGCCGCTGCTGCCGCTCGACAAGGTGCTGATCGACCCGCCGCGCGAAGGCGCGATCGAGCTCGCCAAGGCGCTGCCGCCGGCGATCGACGAGCGTGCGCCGCGGCGCATCGTCTACGTGAGCTGCAACCCGGCCACGCTGGCGCGCGATGCGGAGGTGCTCGTCCACGAGCGCGGCTACGCGCTCGAGGCGGCGGGCGTGGTCAACATGTTCCCGCACACTGCGCACGTCGAGTCGATCGCGCTCTTCACGCGCGGGGAGTGATCCCCCCGAAGCGCGCGGCGCGCGCCTCCCCCCGGGGGGCAGCGGCGACCTCGGGGCGGCCCTTCGGTCGCCGAAAAAAAAGCGGGGCAGGTCACCCTGCCCCGCTTCGATCCGAACGCAGTCCGGTCAGTCGCGCTCGCCGCTGAACGCCATCAGCAGGTGCAGCAGGCTGGTGAAGAGGTTGTACAGGCTCAGGAAGATCGACAGCGTCGCCATGATGTAGTTGGTCTCGCCGCCGTTCACGATCCGGCTCACGTCGAACAGCAGGTACGCCGAGAACAGCAGCACCGCGACCGCCGAG
>DATBSV010000439.1:0-11160 GCA_036559685.1 Casimicrobiaceae bacterium | reverse complement strand
AGCTCGGTCAGGTGCGAGCAGCCGCGCACGCCGCCGAGCTTGTCCTTGACCACGCCGCGAAAGCCTTTCGCGAGGTTCGCGCCGACGAGCTTCCCGTAGGCGGGCTCGATCGCGTCGCAGCCGCCCGGATACGGTACGGCGGGCATCGTCGCCTCGACGGCGTGGATCGTGTACGCGCGGTCGATCGTGACGCGAATCGTCATGTCGTGCACCGGCTCGCCCGCGGCGCGCACGCCGGTCATTAGTGGGTAGGCGTGCGTCTTGGTGTCGAGCAGCCGCGCCTCGAGATCGAAGAGCCCGTCGTCGCGGCGGAAGCCCTCGCAGACGACGCTCCGCGTGTGCAGGGGCTCGCGCGGGACGGGCGGGGTGAGGGACATCGGGACTCGGGCTGTGGAAGGGCGTCGTTCGAGCGGGCGAGGGATGCCCCTCGAAGGCCGAGCCCGGGCGGCGCACTACAATAGGGCGCAAAGCCGCGATTTTACGATGCGGCGCGAATGCGCCGCAACCGGAGCTTCCCGATGCCTTTCGTGCTCGCCCTCGACCAGGGCACGACCAGCTCGCGTGCGATCGTGTTCGACGCGCACGGATCGGTGCGCGCCTCGGCGCAGCAGGAGTTCCGCCAGATCTTCCCGCGGGCCGGCTGGGTCGAGCACGACGCGACCGAGATCTGGGCGACGCAGTCGGGCGTCATGCACGAGGCGCTCGCGAAGGCCGGCGTCGCCGCCGGCGACATCGCCGCGATCGGCATCACCAACCAGCGCGAGACGACTGTCCTGTGGGAACGCGCGAGCGGCCGGCCGATCGCCCACGCGATCGTGTGGCAGGACCGCCGCACCGCGTCGACCTGCGATGCGCTGCGCGACGCGGGCCACGCGCCGACCTTCCTGCGCAAGACCGGCCTGGTGCTCGACGCGTACTTCTCGGGCACCAAGCTCAAGTGGCTGCTCGACCACGTGCCCGGCGCGCGCGAGCGCGCGAAGCGCGGCGAGCTCGCGTTCGGCACCGTCGACACCTGGCTCGTGTGGAACCTCACGCAGGGGCGCGTGCACGCCACCGACCCGTCCAACGCGAGCCGCACGCTCCTGTTCGACATCCATCGCGGCGTGTGGGACGACGAGCTCTGCGCGCTGCTCGACGTGCCGCGCGCGGTGCTGCCGTCGATCGTGCCGTCGTCGGGCGTGTGCGGCACGACCTCGCTCGGCGGCACCTCGATCCCGATCGCGGGCATCGCCGGCGACCAGCAGGCGGCGCTGTTCGGCCAGGCGTGCCATTCGCCGGGCCTCGCGAAGAACACCTACGGCACCGGGTGCTTTCTCCTCATGAACACCGGCGCGAAGGCGGTCGCGTCGTCGAACCAGCTCCTGACGACGATCGCCTGGCAGCTCGACGGCCGCACCGACTACGCGCTCGAAGGGTCGGTGTTCATCGGCGGCGCGGTCGTGCAATGGTTGCGCGACGGCCTCAAGATCATCCGCAGCGCGCACGAGGTCAACGCGCTCGCGGCTAGCGTGTCCGACAACGGCGGCGTCTACCTGGTGCCCGCGTTCGCGGGCCTGGGCGCGCCGCATTGGGATGCATACGCGCGCGGCGCGATGTTCGGGCTCACGCGCGGCGCGACCGGCGCGCACCTCGCGCGCGCGGCGCTCGAGGCGATCGCGCTGCAGAGCCGCGACCTGCTGGTCGCGATGCAGAAGGACGCGGGCATCACGCTGTCCGGGCTGCGCGTCGACGGCGGCGCCGCGGCGAGCGACCTCCTGATGCAGATCCAGGCCGACCTGCTCGGCGTGCCGGTCGTTCGCCCGAAAGTCCTCGAGACGACCGCGCTCGGCGCCGCGTACCTCGCGGGACTCGCGGTCGGCTACTGGAAGGACGCGGCCGAGGTCGGGCGCAACTGGCAGGTCGACCGGACGTTCGAGCCGTCGATGTCGCAAGAGCGGGTCGCCGAACTCGTCGCCGGCTGGGAGAAGGCGGTCGAGCGCAGCAAGGGCTGGGCCGACTGAACCCCCAACTGCGCTGCGCTAGACCGTGATCAGCGCGCGCACGTCCTTCGCGTCCATCTCGCCCGCCGGGCCCGATGCGACGATCTCGCCACGGCTCATTACGGCGTAGGTGTCGGCGAGCTTTTTCGCGAAGTCGTAGTACTGCTCGACCAGCAGGATCGCGAGCCCGCGCTCGGATGCGAGGCGGCGGATCACGCGGCCGATCTCCTCGATGATCGACGGCTGGATCCCTTCGGTCGGCTCGTCGAGAATCAGGAGCTTCGGCGCGCCCATCAGCGCGCGACCGAACGCGAGCTGCTGCTGCTGCCCGCCGGAGAGATCGCCGCCGCGCCGCGCGCGCATCGAGCGAAGCACCGGGAAGAGCTCGTCGATCCACAGCGGCACCTCGTCGTTGCCGCGCGACGCCGCGCCGATGCGCAGGTTTTCCTCGACGGTGAGCCTCGGGAAGATCTCGCGACCCTGCGGCACGTAGCCGAACCCGCGCTTCACGCGCTCCTCGGGTCGCTTGTCGTCGACGCGATCGCCGTTCCACGCGATCGTGCCCTGCCGCGGCGCGACGAGTCCCATCAGGCAGCGCAGGAGCGTGGTCTTGCCGACGCCGTTGCGGCCGAGCAGCGCCGTCACCTCGCCCGGCTTCGCCGTCAGCGACACGCCGCGCAGGATGTGGCTGCCGCCGTAGTACTGGTGGAGGTCGGTGACGTCGAGCATGAAAATGATTAACGCCCTAAGTAAACTTCGACGACTTGCTGGTTGGCCTTGACCTCGTCGAGCGTCCCTTCGGCGAGCACGCGCCCTTCGTGCAGGACGGTCACGCGCTTGGCGATGCGCTTGACGAACTCCATGTCGTGCTCGACGACGACGATCGAGTGCCGGCCTTCGAGCGTCGTCAACAGATCGGCAAGCCGCTCGGTCTCCTCGTCGGTCATGCCGGCGACCGGCTCGTCGAGCAGGAGCAGCCGCGGCTCCTGCGCGAGCAGGATGCCGATCTCGAGCCTCTGCTTCTGGCCGTGCGCGAGCAACCCGGCCGGGCGGTGCGCCTCGTCCTCGAGGCGGATCGTCGCGAGCAGTTCGTCGATGCGGCGCGCCGCGTCGAGCGACGTGCGCCACGCGAGACTGCGCCACCAGCGCCGGTCGGCCTTGAGCGCGAGCTCGAGGTTCTCCCACACCGAGTGCTGCTCGAAAACCGTCGGCTTCTGGAACTTGCGCCCTATGCCGGAGTGCGCGATCGCGCTCTCGCTCATGCGCGTCAGGTCGATCGCCTGGCCGTAGAACACGCGTCCCGCGTCGGGGCGCGTGCGGCCCGTGATCACGTCCATCATCGTCGTCTTGCCGGCGCCGTTGGGGCCGATCACGCAGCGCAGCTCGCCGTCGTCGATCGCCAGCGACAAGTCGTTCAGCGCGCGGAAGCCGTCGAAGCTGACCGTGACGCCCTCGAGGTACAGGATGACCTTGTGCGAGACGTCGACTTCGCCGGCGACGAGCGGGTGGCCGTCGCTCACGTCTTTTTCCTCGCGAACAGACCCGCGACGCCGCGCGGCAGGAACAGCGTCGCCGCGACGAACAGCGCCCCGAGGAAGAACAGCCAGAACTCGGGAAACGCGGCGGTGAAGTAGCTCTTCGCGCCGTTGACGATGGCCGCGCCGGCGATCGGGCCGATCAGCGTCCCGCGACCGCCGACCGCGACCCAGATCACCATCTCGATCGAGTTGGCCGGCGCCATCTCGCTCGGGTTGATGATGCCGACCTGCGGCACGTAGAGCGCGCCGGCGATGCCGCACAGCACGGCCGAGAACGTCCAGACGAACAGCTTGTACGGCAGCGGGTCGTACCCGGTCGACATCACGCGCGACTCGGCGTCGCGGATCGCGGTGACGACGCGACCGAGCTTCGAGCGCACGATCGCGCGACACGCCACGAGTCCGCCGGCCAGGGCGAGCCCGGTCGCGACGAACAGCACGACGCGCGTCTCGATCGCCGCGATCGGGAAGCCCAGGATGCGCTTGAAGTCGGTGAAGCCGTTGTTGCCGCCGAAGCCCGTGTCGTTGCGGAAGAACAGGAGCATCGCCGCATAGGTCAGCGCCTGCGTGATGATCGACAGGTACACGCCCTTGACGCGCGAGCGGAACGCGAACCAGCCGAACACGAACGCGACCACCCCCGGCACGAGCACGATCATCGCGATCGCCCACAGGAACGAGTCGGACCCGCGCCAGAACCACGGGAACGCCTTCCAGTCGAGGAACACCATGAAGTCGGGCAGGTCGCTCTGGTAGACGCCGTCGTGTCCGATCTGGCGCATCAGGTACATGCCCATCGCGTAGCCGCCGAGCGCGAAGAACAGCCCGTGGCCGAGCGACAGCACGCCGCAGTAGCCCCACACGAGGTCGAGCGCGACCGCGCACAGCGCGTAGCACATGATCTTGCCGGCGAGCGTGAGCCCATAGGCGGACATGGCGAACGGGCTGCCCTCGGGCACGACCAGCGCCGCGATCGGCACCAGCACGCAGTTGACGACCAGCGCCGCGACGAGCAGCGCCCAACTGGTGCGCGAGAAGATCGGCGAGCGGTCCGGCGGCTGGGTGCGCGTGATCGTCCCCGCGAGATCGGTCATGGCGTTCATGGATCGCCGACGGGCCGCCCCAAGGCGATCGCCCCCTCCCTCGGGAAGGGGTGTGCGACGCCGCGCCAGCGGCTAGCCTGGGGGAGGGCCAGGTCAAACATCCGCGGCACGTCCCTTCAACGCGAACAGGCCCTGTGGCCGGCGCTGGATGAAGAGCACGATCATCACCAGCACGATGATCTTCGCCAGCACCGCGCCGGAGAACGGCTCGAGGAATTTCGACGCCACGCCCAGGCCCAGCGACCCGACGACCGTGCCGGCGAGCTGCCCGACGCCGCCCAGCACGACGGCCATGAACGAGTCGATGATGAACGCCTGGCCGAGGTCGGGGCCGACGTTGCCGACCTGCGAGAGCGCGCAGCCGCCGAGCCCTGCGACGCCGCTGCCGAGGCCGAACGCAAGCATGTCGATCCTGCGCGTCGGCACGCCGACGCACGAGGCCATCGCGCGGTTCTGCGTGACCGCGCGCACGAAGAGGCCCAGCCGCGTCTTGTTCAGGATCAGCCACACCAGGCCGACGACCAGCGCCGAGAACGCGACGATCGAGATCCGGTTCCACGGCAGCGTGAGGTTGGTCGCGATCGTGATGCCCCCGCTCATCCACGACGGGTTCGCGACCTCGACGTTCTGCGCCCCGAAGAAGGTACGCACGAGCTGGATCAGGAGCAGGCTGATGCCGAACGTCGCGAGCAGCGTCTCGAGCGGCCGGCCGTACAGGTAGCGGATCACCGTCCGCTCGATGATCACGCCGACGATCGCTGCGCTCGCGAACGCAGCCGGGATCGCGGCGGCCAGGTACCAGTCGACCGCGCCGGGCAGGTGCGTGCGGAAGAAGCCCTGGACGAGCCAGGTCGCATAGGCGCCGATCATCAGGAGCTCGCCGTGCGCCATGTTGATGACGCCCATCAATCCGTAGGTGATCGCGAGCCCGAGCGCGGCGAGCAGCAGGATGCTGCCGAGGCTGATGCCGTAGAACACCGACCCCCCGAGCGCGGACGTCCGGCCGCGCGCGTCGATCGTGCCGATCGCGGCTTGCGCGGCCGCGCGCAACTCGGCGTCGGCTTCCTTGAACGAGCCGTCCGGATGCTTCTCGACGAACGGCAGGAGCAGCACGCGCGTCGACGACGAGCGGCTCTCCGCGAGCCTGCCGATCGCGTCGAGCTTCTTCGCGCGGTCGTCGCCGGCAAGCGTCGCGGCGGCTTGAACGAGGCCGAGCCGCAATTTGAGGTCGGGATCGCTCTCGCGCGCGATCGCGGCGTCGAGCATGCCCTCGTCGACGCTCTGCGGGTCCTTCTCGAGCGCGGCGACCGCCTTCTCGCGCGCATCGCGGTCGGTCGTGGCGAGCGCGAATGCGGCAATCGCGGTCTCGAGCGCCCGGCGCAAGCGGTTGTTGACGACGAGGTCCTCGGCGTCGGGCGGAATCGTCGCGATCGCGGCGCCGGTCGCCGCGTCGGTCGCCTTGCCATCGACGACGACGAGCACCTGCTTCGCGGCTTCCGACGCCTGAACGTGGCCTGCGAGCACCGCTTCGATCAGCGCGCGCGCCGCGGCGTCCTGCGTTCCGGCGAGCGCGCGCACGGCCTCGATGCGCTCGTCGCCATCTCCGGTACCGAGCTTCAGGACGACGTCGGGCGGGAGCGCCGCCGTCGCAAGCGTGGAAACCACGAAGGCGACGACGAAGAAAAGGGTTCGCATCAATATTCCCAAAAGAAACCGGCGCCGGGGTGAGGCGGCGCCGGTCCTCGCACCAATGTCAGGCGACCCCGATCACTTCTTCTCGGGCTCGTCCTTCTTCTTGTCGTTGCCTTCGATGTACGGGCTCCAGGGCTTCGCCTGAACCGGGCCCTTGGTCTTCCACACGACGTTGAACTGCCCGTCCGCCTTCACTTCGCCGATGAACACGGGCTTGTGCAGGTGGTGGTTCTTCTCGTCCATCTTGGCGACGAAGCCCGAGGGCGCCTTCATCGACTGGCCGCCCATCGCGGCGATCACCTTGTCCGGATCGAAGCTCTTCGCCTTCTCGACCGCCTGCTTCCACAGGTAGATGCCGATGTAGGTCGCCTCCATCGGGTCGTTCGTCAACGGCTTGTCGGCGCCGGGCAGCTTCTTCGCCTTCGCGTAGTCGGCCCACTTCTTCTTGAACGCGTCGTTCTCCGGGTTCTTGAGCGACATGAAGTAGTTCCACGCCGCGAGGTGGCCGACCAGCGGCTTGGTGTCGACGCCGCGGAGCTCCTCTTCACCGACCGAGAACGCGACGACCGGCACGTCGGTCGCCTTCAGGCCCTGGTTGCCGAGCTCCTTGTAGAACGGCACGTTGCTGTCGCCGTTGATCGTCGAGATGACCGCCGTCTTGCCGCCCGCCGCGAACTTCTTGACGTCGGCAACGATCGTTTGGTAGTCCGAGTGGCCGAACGGCGTGTACTTCTCGTCGATGTCGGTGTCCTTGACGCCCTTCGACTTCAGGAACGCGCGCAGGATCTTGTTGGTCGTGCGCGGATACACGTAGTCGGTCCCGAGCAGCACCCAGCGCTTCGCGCCGCCGCCGTCCTTGCTCATCAGGTACTCGACCGCCGGGATCGCCTGCTGGTTGGGCGCGGCGCCGGTATAGAACACGTTCTTCGAGAGCTCCTCGCCCTCGTACTGGACCGGGTAGAACAGCACGCTGTTCAGCTCCTCGAACACCGGCAGCACCGACTTGCGCGACACCGACGTCCAGCAGCCGAACGTGGCCGCGACCTTGTCCTGCGAGATCAACTGGCGCGCCTTCTCGGCGAACAGCGGCCAGTTCGACGCCGGGTCGACGACGACGGGCTCGATCTTGTAGCCCATCACGCCACCCTTGGCGTTGATCTCGTCGAACGTCATCAGCGCGACGTCCTTGAGAACGGTTTCGCTGATGGCCATGGTGCCGGACAGCGAGTGCAGCACGCCGACCTTGATGGTTTTCTGCTGCGCGAGCGCCTGCGTCGGCGCGGCGCTGACCAGCGCGGCGACGATCGCGGCTTTGATAAGCGAGCGACGGGACGATTGCATGCGGAGTTCCTCGGGGATGACTCGACGCGGGAAGAGCCGCGCCACCGCGAGGAACGTTTGCAAGCGGTATGCCATGCGGAGGCATTGCGAAATTAGCCCGCCGGATCATGATGTTGCGCGCGATACCGCGACGCCGACGCAGCTTCGCCCCCGAGGGTCGCGCACCAATGCGACGCATGCCTTGGTGCGGCGCGCCGTTGTGGTGCGGCTTGCGGACCGGCCGAAGCGTGCATATACTCCCATTCGCGTGCATATGCGCGCATCGCCGCCGCCCATTGTGACCGCCTCCGATTCCGTCGCCTGCGCCTGCGGCCGCCTGCGCCGCGCCTCGCGCGCGCTCACCCAGTTCTACGACGACGCGCTCGCGCCGACCGGACTGCGCGTCACCCAGTTCTCGCTGATGCGGACGCTTTCGCGCGAAGGCACGACGCGCGTGAGCGCGCTCGCGAAGGTGTTCATGCTCGACCGCACCGCGCTCTCGCGCGCGCTCGATCCGCTGGTCGCGCGCGGCTACGTGCGCATCGCCTCCGGTCGCGACGCCCGCACGCGCGAGGTGACGCTGACGCGCGCCGGCGCCGCCGCGCTCGACGAGGCGTCCGCCGCGTGGAAGCGCGCGCAGGCCGTCGTCGCGAAGCGCCTCGGTCGCGATCGCCTCGACACGCTGATCGAGACGCTGGGCGATCTCGAGTCCCTCCATCCCGACGAAGCCGCGGCGCGCGCCGCGCAGGAAGCCGCATGAGCACGACCGCCCGCGCCGATTGGCGCACCCCGACCGCGGTGTTGATCTGCGGAGGCATGATTCTCACGCTGGCGCTGGGCCTGCGGCATGGCTTCGGGCTGTTCCTGCAGCCGATGACGAGCGACCTGCACTGGGGGCGCGAGTCCTTCGCGCTAGCGCTCGCCGTGCAGAACCTCGTGTGGGGCGCGTCGCAGCCGTTCGCCGGCATGATCGCGGACAAGTACGGCGCCGGGCGCGTGACGGCGGGAGGCGCGGTGCTCTACATCGCGGGCCTCGCGCTGATGGCGTATCCGTTCGCGCCGTGGTTCTTCGTCCTCTCGAGCGGCGTCCTGATCGGCATGGGCCTCTCGGGCGTCACGTTCTCGCTCGTGCTGGGCGTCATCGGCCGCCGCTACCCGCCCGAGAAGCGCAGCATGGCGCTCGGTATCGCGGCCGCGGCCGGGTCGTTCGGCCAGTTCGCGATGCTGCCGCTCACGCAATGGCTCCTGACGCACGTCGGCTGGCACGGCGCGCTGCTGACGATGGCCGGCATCGGCGTGCTGATGATCCCGCTCGCGCTCGGCATGGTCGAGGACAAGTCGAACGGCACGATGCACGCGTTCGTCCAGTCCGCCGGCCAGGCGATGCGCGAGGCGCTCGGCCACCGCGGCTACATGCTGCTCACGGTCGGCTTCTTCGTGTGCGGATTCCAGGTCGTCTTCGTCGGCGTCCACCTGCCCGCGTTCCTCGCCGACCGCGGCTTCCCGCCCCACGCCGCGGTGATCTCGCTCGCGCTGATCGGGCTCTTCAATATCGTCGGCACGTATACGACCGGATGGCTCGGCGGCCGCATGCCCAAGCGCTGGATCCTGTCAGGCATCTACTTTGGACGCTCGATCGTCATCGCGCTGTTCATCCTGCTGCCGATGTCGCTCGCGACGGTCTACGGCTTCGCGGTGCTGCTCGGGCTCCTGTGGCTGTCCACGGTGCCGCCGACCAACGGCATCGTCGCCGCCGTGTTCGGCACGCGCTACCTCGCGATGCTCGCCGGCTTCACGTTCTTCAGCCACCAGATCGGCAGCTTCCTCGGCGCGTGGCTGGGCGGCCTGCTTTACGACCGCACGGGCAGCTACGACGTCGTTTGGTGGATCTCGATCGCGCTCGGCATCGTCGCGGGCCTCATGAATCTGCCCATCGACGAGCGCGAGATACGACGGCCGCAAGCGGCCGTCGTATCGTAGTCAGTCAGAGTCGGCACGAAGCCTGCCGGCCGCGCCGACTGGAAAAATCACGCCGCTGACTGCATGACGTAGATGCCAGCTAGAGGAAAATCGCGGGCGAAGCCCGACGATTTTCCCGGGCACGACGAACCGGGCGCCCGTGGCTACGTGATCGTATCCACGGCGTCGGTAATGATGGTATCGACGCCCCACGACGCCAACTCGGCAACCTGAACCGGGTCGTTCACCGTCCACGCGGCCACGCGCAATCCCGCCGAGTGCGCGGTCGCGACCGTGTCGGCCCGGAGCAGCGTGTGCTTGGCGTCGAGCGCGATGCAGCCGAGCGCCTTGCAGCGCTCCTGCCAGTCGGGCGGCAGCGTCTCGGTGAGCCACGCACGCGGCAACGCCGGCGCCGCCTCGAGGGCGGCCTCGAGCGCGGTCGCCGAGAACGACGAGAGCAGCGGCGGCACGTCGGCGCCTTTCCAGAGCGCCGCCGCATCCATCGCGATCGCCGCGCCGGTCTCCCGCTCGCGCCCGGGCGTCGGCTTGATCTCGATGTTGAGCGCAACGCCGTTGGCGCGACAGTAGCGCGCGACGGCAGCGAGCGTCGGCAGCGGCTCGCCCGCGTAGGCCGGCGAGTGCCAGCTGCCGGCGTCGAGCCGCGCGAGCTCGCGCCACGCGAGCGCGTCGGCCCGCCCGGTCCCGTCGGTCGTGCGGTCGAGCGTCGCATCGTGCAGCAGGAACGCCACGCCGTCCGCGCTGAGCTTGACGTCGATCTCGGCCATCCGGTAGCCGTGCGAGCGCCCGAGGCGCAGCGACGCGAGCGTGTTCTCCGGCGCGAGCTTCCCGGCGCCGCGGTGCGCGCAGCGCTTGGGATAGGGCCAACCGGGGAGAGCGGTCAACGAACAACCCCCGGGCTAGTCGCTTCGCGACGTCGCGCACCCCCTCCTCGAAGGAGGGGGCGAGCGCCTCGGGGCGGCCCGTCGGCGCTCACCGCAGCCGCTGGCCGCTCGCAGCGTCGAACAGGTAGACGCGCGCCGGCTCGGCGGTCACGTGCAGCGTCTCGCCGACCTGCGCCGTCTGTCCTTGCGGACGCCGGACGATCGCGTTGTCGGCGCCGTGGGAGAGGTGGACGAGCGTGTCGGCGCCGAGCTGCTCGACCATCTCGACGGTTCCGGCGAACATCGCGTCGGCCGGATCGGCGACGGTCAGGTGCTCCGGCCGGAGGCCAACGACGATGTCGCGGCCGGTCTCGACCTGACCGTTCGCGTAGCGCACGATGCCGCCGTGCTCGAGCGCGACCTTGCCCGCGCCCGCGCCCTTGCCGGCGAGGAAGTTCATCGACGGCGAGCCGATGAACCCCGCCACGAAGCGCGTCGCCGGATCCTCGTACACGTCCATCGGCGAGCCGATCTGCTCGGCGACGCCCGCGTTCATCACGATCATCCGGTGCGCGAGCGTCATCGCCTCGACCTGGTCGTGCGTGACGTAGAGGCTCGTCGTGCCGAGCGTCCGATGCAGCTTCTGGATCTCGAAGCGCATCTGGACCCGGAGCTTCGCGTCGAGGTT
>DATBSV010000438.1:0-13391 GCA_036559685.1 Casimicrobiaceae bacterium | reverse complement strand
GGCGCTCCGGTCGAGCGAGGAGCAGTACCGCGCGATCTTCAACGCGTCGACCGACGCGCTGGTCCTGTGGGACGCGGACTACCGTCGCGTCGACGTCAACGCCGCCTACGAGCGCCTCTACGGCTGGACGCGCGACGAGGTGATCGGACGGGCCTACGAGCACCCTGCCTACCCGTCCGAGTACGCGCGGCAGCGCCTCGACCTCGTGCGCCGGGCGCTGGCGGGCGAGGCCTGTCACGCCGAGCTGGAGGCGATCCGCAAGAACGGCGAGCGCATCCCGACCGAGTTTCGCGCGATCCCGTTCGAGCACCTCGGGCGCCCGCACGTGCTCACGATCGCGCGCGACATCACCGAGCGCAAGGCCGCCGAGCACGCGCTCCGCGCGAGCGAGGAGCAGTACCGCGCGATCTTCAACACGGCGGTCGACGGGCTCGCCCTGTGCGATCCCGCGGGCCGCATCGTCGACGTCAACCAGGCGTTCGTGCGCATGACCGGGCTCGGTCGCGGCGACCTCGTCGGGCGCGACTGCGCGACCGTCGTCGCCGACGAAATCGCCGACGCATGCCGCATCCAGTTCGAGCACGCGCTCAACGGCGAGCCCTGCCGCGCCGAGGTCCGCATGAAGCGCGCCGGCGTGGGCGAGTTCGATGTCGAGGTGCGCGCCGTCGCCATGCACTACCGCGACCGCCCGCACGTGCTCGTCACCGCGCGCGACCTCTCCGCCGAGCGCGAGGCCGAGCGTGCGCGCCAGGCGCTCGAGTCGCAGCTCCGCCAGTCGCAGAAGATGGAGGCGATCGGCCACCTGACCGGCGGCATCGCGCACGACTTCAACAACCTCCTGACGACGATCCTCGGCTACGTGACGCTCGCCGCCGAGACCGTGCAGGACCCGAAGTCGCGGCGCTACCTCGGCGAAGCGCGGACCGCCTCGGAGCGCGCGCGGGACCTGATCGCGCAGATGCTCACGTTCAGCCGCGGCCGGCGCGGCGATCCGCGCCCGATCGCGCTCGCGGAGGTCGCGGGCGAGGTGATCCGGCTGTTGCGCTCGTCGTTCCCGTCGACGGTCGCGATCGCGACCGAGGTCGAGCCTTCGCTGCCCGCCGTCGTCGCCGATCCGGTGCAGGTCGAGCAGGTCGTGCTCAACCTGTGCATCAACGCGCGCGATGCGATCGCGTCGCGCGGCGAGATCCGCGTGCATATCGGCCGCGCGCGCATCGCGGGCATGAGCTGCGCGAGCTGCCGCGCGCCGGTCGCGGGCGATTTCGTCGAGATGGCGGTCGAGGACACCGGTCCGGGCATCAGCGCCGTCGTGCAGGAGCGGATGTTCGACCCGTTCTTCACGACCAAGGACGCCGGCCAGGGCACGGGCATGGGGCTGTCGACCGTGCACGGCATCGTGCACGAGCACGGCGGCCACGTCGTCTACGAGACCGGCCGCGACGGCGGCGCGCGCTTTCGCATCCTGCTGCCCGCGCGGGCGGACACGAAGGCGGACCCGAGCGCCACGCACCGCGAGCCCGAGATGTTCCCGCGCGCGGCGCTCGTCGGGCGCGTGATGGTCGTCGACGACGAGCCCGCGGTCGCCGGCTTCGTCGGCGACCTGTTGTCCGAATGGGGGATGTCGCCGCGCGTGTTCCACGACCCGCGCGCGGCGCTCGCGGCGCTGCGAGCGGATCCGCAGGCGGTCGACCTCGTGCTCTCCGACCAGACGATGCCGGGCATGACCGGGCTCGACCTCGCGCGCGCGTGCCGCGACGTGCCGGGCGCGCCGCGCGTGGTGCTCTACACGGGATACGCGGAGAAGGTGTCGCGCGGCGCGCTCGACGCGTCGGGCGTCGTCGCGCTGGTCCGCAAGCCTATCGATCCGCCGGCGTTGTTCGCGACGCTAAGGACGCACCTGCGGGAAGCGCCGGCTCAATGAAATCGCGACGCCGACCGCTTGGGGGCGGTCGGCGCGCTGAGCGGCGGCGTCATCGGTGCGCGGGACTGGATCTCGCGGGCCCACAGCGTCTCGGTCTCGGGCGGCGCGTCGCTGATGATCCACGGGAGGCCGACGCCGAAGGCGAGAGACGCGAGCAGAAGCGCCACGAGGAGCGCGAGCGCGCGACGGATGCCGCGGTTCGTGGCCGATGGGGTGGCGGTGTTTGCGTTCATGGTCGTCTCGCTTTCGGTTCGTGGTCGGATCCGGTTCCTTCGGGGTTTCTGGCTCCGGAGCTCCTCCATGGACGAGATCGTGCGCTACAGCCTGTAACGCGCGCGCCGGACAAAGCGGGCGCTGCGGTGCGGAAAATTCCCGCCTCCGGTCGGTCGGAACGGCGCGCCCGTCGGTCGCCCGGCCCACCGGTCGGCCGGGCGGCGAAATATGCTCCTGTGCTATAACTTGACGATGGCCGCGACGTCGCGCCTCGGTACCCGGAACGGCCGGCGGAACCTCGCCGGCAGGGGCGAAGACGCGCAATGACCCCCGAGACCGGCATGCCGATGTCCTCCGCCGCTGCGCACGCTTCGCTGCTCCCTGCCGCCGCGCGCGCGCCGCTCGATTCCGTGTCGCTGGCGTTCACCGACGCCGATTCGGCCGCGAAATGGGCCGACGGCCTGCCGTTCGCGACCGTCGGCCAGGCGTACGAGGCGCTCGTCGGCCAGTTGCGCGCAGTCACCGGGGCGTCGTTCTCCGCGCGCGAGCGCGCGACGATCGCGGAGGTGTTGCGCGAGCCGGTCGGTCATCTGCACACCGAGCTCGCGCGCCGCTACGCCGGCAAGCCGCAGCCCGCGGTCGGCCGCGAGCGCGAGGCCGCGGACCAGGCGCTGATCCTGTGGCAATCGCTGTGGGAGCTGTACTCCAGCTGCCTGAAGCCGCTGCTCGAAGGCGAGCCCGATCTCGCCGGCGTCAAGGCGAAGCTGCTGCAGCGCGGCTTGCACGTGGGCAAGCAGATGGTGCTCGTGCACGGTCTCGCACGGCGCGCCGTGCCCGGCTCGGTGTGGCAGGAGCTGCACGCGTACTTCCGTCTCGCGGAGATGCTCGACTGCACGGTGACGGCGGTGTCCGACGAGGCGACGCCCAACGCGGTCGGCATCTCGTGCTACTCGACGTACAGCCACGCGATCCTGCTCGCCCTGGCCGATCCGTGCTCGATGAGCGTTCGCCAGATCGAGCTCGCCGACCGCTGGCTCGGCCAGTGGGCGCGCAAGGTGTTCCCGTACGCGCAGCAGCGCGAGACCGAAGGCCCGGTGGTCGTCGTCGACCTCGACGGCGCGCAGCCCGGCACGCTGGTCACGAGCGTGCCCGCGCGCGCGCCCGACTCGATGCGCTTCGGCTACCCGGGCAAGCTCGCGACCAGCGTGCGCGGGCGCCTGAAGCGCCTCGCCGGCGGCGCGACGCCGGCCGAGCTCGCGCTCGGCCACGATCCCTCCGTCGAGCAGTGCGTCGCGTTGCTGTCGCATCTCGACGCGTGCTGGTACCAGGCGCAGAAGCGCGACGACGCGACGCACGCCGCGATCGACGCGTGCGGCGGCGGCGTGCCCGGCGCGTACTTCCGCGTCGCGGGCCGCACGTTCGACCGCCAGGATCCGCTCGGACGCCTGTCGTACGCGAACTCGCAGCACCTCGCGACGCTCGGCGCGCTGACCGACTACGACCGCCACCGCGACGACGCCGAGCGGCGCTGGCCGTGGGAGCGCCTCGAGGGCCGCTACGGCTGGCGCGAGGCGCACATGATGCGCAACGCGCCCACGCAGCATCGGTGGTTCCTCGACCAGCTCGTCGCCGTGCGCGACGAGGAGCGCACGCGCCTCGGCATCGTGTCGCGCGTGTCGATCGGGGCGGAAGGCGGGCTCGACGTGTCGATGAAGCTGTGGCCCGGCCCGCCGAAGACGCGCGCGATGCGCCCGTTCACCACCGCGTTCTCCGAAGATCCGCCGATACCCTCGATCCTGCTCGGCGAGACGCAGGAGGATCCCGCGTCTCTCGTCGTGCCGCCGCGCACGTTCACGGCCGGACGCGTGCTGAAGTCGATGGACTCCGGTCCCGAGCGCACCTACAAGCTGACCCGCCTGCTTCATCGCGGCGCCGACTTCGAGCGCGTCGCGTTCGAGGAATCCTGATCGGCGACAATCGGGGTCAGAATCTGATCTGACCCCGGTTATGAACCGCCTCGCCCGGGCTTCGAGCCCATACCTGCGCCAGCACGCCGCCAACCCGGTCGACTGGCACGAATGGAGCGCGGAAGCCCTGTCGCTGGCGCGGAGCCAGGACCGACCGATCCTCCTGTCGATCGGCTACGCCGCGTGCCACTGGTGCCATGTGATGGCGCACGAGTCGTTCGAGGACGACGAGGTCGCGCGCGTCATGAACGGCACGTTCGTCAACATCAAGGTCGACCGCGAGGAGCGGCCCGACCTCGATCGGATCTACCAGACCGCGCACGCGTTGCTGACGCGTCGCTCGGGCGGCTGGCCGCTCACGGTGTTCCTGACGCCGCAGGGCGCGCCGTACTTCGCCGGTACCTATTTCCCCAAGCAGGGGCGCCACGGGCTGCCCGGCTTCCTCGACCTTCTGCCCCGCGTCGCGGCCGCCTACCGCGAGCAGGGCGCGACGATCGCCGAGCAGAACGAGCGCCTCGTTCGCGCGATGGCCGCGCTCGAGCCGGACGATGCCGAGGCGCTGCCGAGCCATGCCGGCGACGCCGCGCTCGCGGGACTCAAGCGCACGTTCGATCCCGAATGGGGCGGCTTCGGCAACGCGCCCAAGTTCCCGCATCCGTTCGAGCTCGACTTCGCGCTTCGCGCGTATGCGTCGCGCGGCGACGACGAGGCGCTGGAGATCGTGACCGTCACGCTCGACCGGATGGCCGAGGGCGGCATCCACGACCATCTCGCCGGCGGCTTTTGCCGCTACAGCGTCGACGCCGAGTGGACGATCCCGCACTTCGAGAAGATGCTCTACGACAACGGGCCGCTCGTCGCGCTCTACGCCGAGGCCGCGCGGGTCACGCGCGAGGCACGCTACGCCGAGGTCGCGCGGGGCATCGTCGGGTGGATGCGCGCCGAGATGCGCGCGGGCGATGGAGCATTCTGCAGCTCGCTCGACGCGGACAGCGAGGGCGAGGAAGGCAAGTTCTACGTGTGGAGCGTCGACGAGGTGCGCGCGGCGCTCGACGACGACGCGTTCGACGTCGCGCGGCTGCACTACGGGCTCGACGGCCCACCGAACTTCGAAGGGCACGCGTGGCACCTGCGCATCGTGCGCCCGCTCGACGAGGTCGCCCGCGCGCTCGGCATCCGGGCCGCCGAAGCCAGCGCGCGACTCGCGCGAGCGAACGCCGCGCTTCTCGACGTCCGCTCGCGTCGCGTCCGGCCGGGCCTCGACGACAAGGTGCTCACGAGCTGGAACGCGCTCGCGATCGCGGGCCTGTCGCGCGCGAGCCGCGCGCTGGACGAAAGCGCGTTCGACGAGCTCGCTCGCGACGCGGTCGACGCGCTGCGTCGCACCGTGTGGCGCGACGGGCGCCTCTACGCGACGCGCCGCGGCGACGCGCCCGCGCTGCCCGCGTACCTCGACGATTACGCGTTCGTGCTCGACGCGCTCTGCGAGCGCATGCAAAACGCGTTTCGCACGGACGACTACGACTGGGCGATCGAGCTCGCCGACGCGCTGCTCGAGCGCTTCGAGGATCGCGACAAGGGCGGCTTCTGGTTCACGGCGCACGACCACGAAACGCTGTTCCATCGCACGATGCCCGGCCACGACAACGCGACGCCGTCGGGCAACGGCGTGGCCGCGCGCGCGCTCGCGTCGCTCGGCGCGCTCGCCGGCGAGACGCGCTACCTCGAGGCGGCGCGTCGCGCCGTCGCGCGCTTCGCCACGTCGATCGCGCATTCGCCGGGCGGCTTTTCGACGCTGCTCGAGGCCGCCGAGCGGCTCGAGCGTCCGCCGACGCAGGTGATCGTCTCCGGCGCGAGCGCCGACGCGACCGCCTGGCGCCATGCGCTCGTCGCGTCCTACCGGCCCGGCCTCGAGGTCTACGTCGTCGATCCTCGTTCGGCGCCGCGCGCGCTGGTCAAGGGCGAAGCGCCGGCGACCGGCGCGCGCGCATGGGTGTGCCGAGGCATGACCTGCCTCCCGCCGGTCGACTCGCTCGGCGCGTTGCGCCCGCTCGTGGGGCCCGCCGTGGCGGCTTGATAGAATTCACGCTTTCCACGGCACCGGAGTCAGGCTCCATGAAGCTCTCGATGTTGGTCTTCGCCGCCGCGGTCGTCGGCACCGGCGCCGCGCAGGCGCAGGACGCCGCCGCGCTGCTGAAGAAGGACGGATGCACCGCCTGCCATGCGATCGACAAGAAGGTCGTCGGTCCCGCCTACAACGAGGTCGCCGCCAAGTACAAGGGCGACGCCGGCGCCGCCGCGAAGCTCGCCGAGAAGGTCAAGAAGGGCGGCTCGGGCGTCTGGGGACCGGTGCCGATGCCGCCGAATGCCGCGGTATCGGACGCCGACATCAAGTCGATGGTCGCGTACATCCTGTCGCTCAAGAAGTAGGCCGCTTTTGACCTCCGCGCTCCGGCGCGGTACATTGCGGCCGCCCCCCGCAGGAGAGCGCGCCGGACCTTTTTGCCGGCGCCGCCGAAGGCGCAATCCCCGACGATCGCTCAGGCAAAAGGACTGCGGGCGGGTATCGTCATCTGGAGAGCGGCCGCGTGATCGAAGCGGCCCACCGAAGGGGCACCCGGAGGCCGCGAGGCGCCGGCAATCTCTCAGGTAAAAGGACAGACGGGGCGAGGCGAGCGCGTAGCCGCCTCGCCCTTTTCGTTGGCACGTCCGGACCTGCGCCCGCCATGAAGACCACTCCGCTCAACGCGACGCACCGCGAAGCCGGCGCGCGCATGGTCGACTTCGGCGGCTGGGACATGCCGTTGCATTACGGCTCGCAACTCGACGAGCATCACGCGGTGCGGCGCGACGCGGGCATATTCGACGTCTCGCACATGCGGGTGGTGGATCTCACCGGGCCGGATACGCGAGCGTTCCTGCGCTACGCGCTCGCCAACAACGTCGACAAGCTGGCGATCCCCGGCAAGGCGCTCTACACGTGCATGCTCGCCGAGGACGGCGGCGTGCGCGACGACCTCATCGTCTATTTCCTGAACGACTACCACTTCAGGCTCGTCGTGAACGCGGCGACGGCGGATACCGACGTCGCGTGGCTCGAGGCGCTGCGCGACCGCACCGGGCCGGGAGTGTCGATCCGCCCGCGCACCGACTTCGCGATCCTCGCCGTCCAGGGCCCGAATGCGCGCGCGAAGGCGTGGCAGGCGCTGCCCGGAACGGAAAGCGCGACCGCGGGGCTCAAGCCGTTCTCCGCGGCGAGCGCGGGCGACCTGTTCGTCGCGCGCACCGGCTACACCGGCGAGGACGGCTTCGAGATCGTCGTCCCCGCCTCGCACGTGGTCGACGCGTGGAACGCGCTCGTCGCGGCCGGCGTGAAGCCCGCGGGTCTGGGCGCGCGCGACACGCTGCGCCTCGAGGCCGGCATGAACCTCTACGGCCAGGATATGGACGAGCGCGTCTCGCCGCTCGACGCGGGACTTGCCTGGACGGTCGATCTCGAAAGCCCGCGCGACTTCGTCGGCAAGGACGCGCTCGTCGCGCAGCCGGCGACGCGGCAGCTCGCGGGCCTGGTCCTGCTGGATGCCGGCGGCGTGCTGCGCGCGCACCAGAAGGTGCGCACCGCCCACGGCGACGGCGAGATCACCAGCGGCACGTTCGGCCCGACGATCGCGCGATCGATCGCGCTCGCGCGGCTGCCCCTGGATGTCGCCGTCGGCGACGTCGTCGACGTGGAAGTGCGCGACAAGACGCTTCGCGCGCGCGTGGCGAAGCCGCCGTTCGTGCGCCACGGCCAGGTGAAGGTCGACGTCGGATGAGCGAGGTCACCGTGCGCAAGCTTGCCGCGACCGACGTCGACGCGTATCGCGCGTTGCGCCAGCGCGGGCTCGCCGAGCATCCGGAAGCGTTCACGTCGAGCGCCGACGAGGAAGCCGCGCTGCCGGCCGACAAGCTCGCGCGCCGTCTGGCGAGCGATGCCGCGCGCCCGTACGACGCGGTGTTCGGCGCGTTCGACGGCGGCGCACTTGCCGGGCTGTGCGGCATCGACGTCGACATGCGCGCGAAGGTGCGCCACAAGGGTCACGTGTTCGGCATGTACGTGCCGTCCGAGCGGGCCGGCCGCGGCGTGGGTGCAGCGTTGATCGAGCGCGTCGTCACGCACGCGCGCGAGCATGGCTTGACGCAGCTCGCGCTGACCGTCACCGCCGACAACCCCGCCGCGCGACGCGTCTACGAGCGCGCGGGCTTCGCGATCGTCGGTCGCGAGCCGCACGCGATCCGCGTCGACGGCCGCTCGCACGACAAGCTATTCATGGTCCTGTTCCTCCCCCAGGAGAAGCGATGAACATCCCCGCGCACCTGCGCTACACCTCGAGCCACGAGTGGCTGCGCCGCGAGACCGACGGCACCGTCACGGTGGGCATCACCGACCACGCGCAGTCGCAGCTCGGCGACCTCGTGTTCATCGAGCTGCCGAAAGCGGGCCGCAACGTCGGCGCCGGCGAGGCGTGCGCGGTCGTCGAGTCGGTCAAGGCGGCGTCCGACGTCTACGCGCCGCTCGCCGGCGAGATCGTCGCGGCGAATGCCGACGCGGTGGCCACGCCCGAGGCCGTCAACCAGGACGCGTACGCCGCGTGGCTGTTCCGGATTCGCCCGACCGATCCGTCCGCGATGGACGCTATGCTGGACGCTCGCGGCTACCAGGCCGTCATCGGCGACTGATGACGTCCCCCCGAAGCGACCTGCGGTCGCCTCCCCCCAGGGGGCAGCGCGCCCTTGGGGCGGCCCGGCGGGCGCGCTAGCCATGGCTGACCAACCATCGCGCGAATCGCTCGCCGACCTCGAGCGCCGCGACGCGTTCGTCGCGCGTCACGTCGGCACGAGCCCCGACGACCAGCGCGCGATGCTCGCCACGCTCGGGTTCGCGACGCGTGCGGAGATGATCGACGCGATCGTCCCGCGCACGATCCGCGATCGCGCGCCGCTCGCGCTGCCTGCGCCGGTCGCCGAGCACGAGGCGCTCGCGAAGCTCGCGGCGGTCGCGAACCGGAACCGCGTGCTGACCTCGTGCATCGGCCAGGGCTATTACGGCACGGTCACGCCGGGCGTCATCCTGCGCAACGTGCTCGAGAGCCCGGCCTGGTACACGGCGTACACGCCTTACCAGCCCGAGATCTCGCAGGGCCGCCTCGAGGCGCTGGTCAACTTCCAGACGATGGTGTGCGACCTGACCGGCATGGCGATCGCGAACGCGTCGATGCTCGACGAGGCGACCGCCGCCGCCGAGGCCATGGCGCTCGCGCTGCGCGTGACGTCGTCGGCGAGCCGCACCGTCTACGTCGCCGACGATGTGTTCCCGCAGACGGCGGACGTGATCGCGACCCGCGCTGCGCCGCTCGGCGTCACCGTGGCGCGCGGCCCGGCGGACGATGCGGCGTCGCACGAGGCGTTCGCCGTGGTGCTGCAGTACCCGGGCGCCGACGGCGAGGTGCGCGACCTCGCGGTGGTCGCGGCCGCGGTCCGCGCGCGCGGAGGCTTCGTCGTCGTCGCGTCCGACCTGCTCGCACTGACCTTGCTCAAGCCGCCCGGCGAGTGGGGCGCGGACGCGGTGGTCGGCTCCGCGCAGCGCTTCGGCGTGCCGATGGGCTACGGCGGGCCGCATGCCGGCTTCCTCGCGACGCGCGATGCCTACAAGCGCGCGATGCCCGGTCGCCTCGTCGGCGTCACGATCGACGCGCAGGGCGATCCGGCGTACCGGCTCGCGCTGCAGACGCGCGAGCAGCACATCCGCCGCGAGAAGGCGACGTCGAACATCTGCACGGCGCAGGTGCTGCTCGCCGTCATCGCGAGCATGTACGCGGTCTACCACGGGCCGGAGGGGCTCGCGGCGATCGCGCGGCGCGTGCGCCGGCTCACCGCAATCTGCAAAGCAGGTCTCGAGCGCCAGGGCGTCAAGGTGCGCACGCGCGCGTGCTTCGACACGCTGGTCGTCGAGACGGGCGAGCGCACGCACGCCGTGCACGACGCCGCGCTCGCGCACGGCATCAACCTGCGCCGCATCGACGCGACCTCGGTCGGCCTGTCGCTCGACGAGACGACGAGCGCCGCGGTCGTCGAGCGGCTGTTCGGGGTGTTCTGCGGCGACGAAGCGCCGCTGCGCGTCGCGCATCTCGACGCAGGCGTCGACGATTCGCTGCCGGCGGCGCTCGCGCGAACGACGCCGTACCTGACCCATCCGGTGTTCTCGCGCCATCGCAGCGAGACCGCGATGCTGCGCTATCTGCGCGGCCTCGCCGACAAGGATCTCGCGCTCGACCGGGCGATGATTCCGCTCGGCTCCTGCACGATGAAGCTCAACGCGACCGCCGAGATGATCCCGGTCACGTGGCGGACGTTCGCGCACATGCACCCGTTCGCGCCCGCCGACCAGGCGGCCGGCTATCTCGAGATGATCGCGGACCTCGAGCGCATGCTGTGCGCGGCGACCGGCTACGATGCGGTCTCGCTGCAACCCAATGCAGGCTCGCAGGGCGAGTACGCGGGCCTCCTGATGATCCGCGCGTGGCACGGGTCGCGCGGCGAAGGTCATCGCGACGTCTGCCTGATCCCGGCGTCCGCGCACGGCACGAATCCGGCGTCCGCGCAGATGGCGGGCATGCGCGTCGTCGTCGTCGCGTGCGACGACGACGGCAACGTCGACCTCGCCGACTGCGAGGCGAAGGCCGCGAAGCACGCGCGCGACCTCGCCGCGATCATGGTGACCTACCCGTCGACGCATGGCGTGTTCGAGGCGGGCATCACGCGGCTCTGCGAGATCGTGCATGCGCACGGCGGCCAGGTGTACGTCGACGGCGCGAACCTGAACGCGCTGGTCGGGCTCGCGGGCCCGGGGCACTTCGGCGCCGACGTGTCGCACCTCAACCTGCACAAGACGTTCTGCATCCCGCACGGCGGCGGCGGGCCCGGCGTCGGTCCGGTCGCATGCAAGCGCCACCTCGCGCCTTACCTGCCCGGACACCGCGCGATGCCGCCGCACGCGCCGGGCGCCGGCGCGACTGGACAGGCGATCGGCGCGGTGGCGGCCGCGCCGTTCGGCTCGGCGTCGATCCTGCCGATCCCGTGGATGTACATCACGATGATGGGCGGCAGCGGGCTGCGCGCCGCGACCGAGAGCGCGATCCTCGCGGCGAACTACCTCGCGAAACGGCTCGCCCCGCATTACCCGGTGCTGTTCAGCGGCCCGGGCGGCCTCGTCGCGCACGAATGCATCCTCGACCTGCGCCCGCTCAAGGCGGCCTCGGGCGTCGAGGCCGAGGATGTCGCAAAACGCCTGATCGACTACGGCTTCCACGCGCCGACGATGAGCTTCCCGGTGCCGGGCACGCTGATGGTCGAGCCGACCGAGAGCGAGAGCAAGCACGAGCTCGACCGCTTCGTCGACGCGATGATCGCGATCCGCGCGGAGATCCGCGCGATCGAGGACGGACGCGCCGACCGCGCGGACAATCCGCTCAAGCACGCGCCGCACACGGCCGCGGCCGTCGGCGCGGATGCGTGGCCGCATGCGTACTCGCGCCGCGTCGCGGGCTGGCCGTCGGTCGCGGAGGAGGCGCACAAGTACTGGCCGCCGGTGGGCCGCGTCGACAACGTCTACGGCGACCGCAACCTGTTCTGCTCGTGCATTCCGGTGGCGGTGGACGAAGACACGGTCTCGACCGTGGCCGCGACGACGGCCTGACGATGCGCGTGCTCGTGCTCGGGGGAGGCGTGATCGGCGTCTCCACCGCGTGGTACCTCGCAGCCGACGGCCACGAGGTCACGCTGGTCGACCGCCAGCCCGGCGCCGCCCTCGAGACCTCGTTCGCGAACGGCGGCCAGATCTCGGCGTCCTACGCCGAGCCGTGGGCGAACCCCGACGCACCGCTCAAGGTCGCGAAATGGCTCGGGCGCGAGGACGCGCCGCTGCTCTTCCGCCTGCGCGCGGACTGGCGCCAATGGTTGTGGGGGCTGCGCTTCCTGGTCGAGTGCCTGCCGTCGCGCACGCGGCACAACACGGTCCAGTGCCTCAATCTCGCGCTGTACTCGCGCGACGCGCTCAAGGACCTCCGCGCGGCGACCGGCCTCCGCTACGACCACCTCGAGCGCGGCATCCTGCAGTTCTACACCGACGCGAAGGAATTCGAGCACGGCATCGCCGCGGCGGCGCTAATGCGTCAGTACGGCTGCGATCGCGTCGTGCGCACGCCCGACGAATGCGTCGCGCTCGAGCCGGCGCTCGCCGCGTGCCGCGACCGGCTCGCCGGCGGCATCTACACCGCATCCGACGAAACCGGCGATGCGCACGCGTTCACCGTCGAGCTCGCGATGCTCGCGAGCGCGCGCGGCGCGACGTTCCGCTGGTCGACGACGGTCGAGCGCCTCGACGTCGCCGGCGACGCGGTCGCGGGCGTGCACGTTCGCGACGCCGACGGTCGCGAGGAGACGCTGTCCGCGGACGCGATCGTCTGCGCGCTCGGCAGCTACAGCCCGCTCGTCCTGTCGACGATCGGCGTGCCGTGCAGCGTGTACCCGGCCAAGGGCTACTCGATCACGCTCGACATCGGCGCGCACCGCGGCGCGCCGACCGTGTCGCTCACCGACCTCGCGTGGAAGATCGTGATGACGCGCCTCGGCAACCGGCTGCGCGTCGCCGGCACTGCGGAGCTCAACGGCTGGAACACGTCGATGAACGAGCGGCGCTGCGGCGCTCATGCGCCAGTACGGCTGCGATCGCGTGGTGCGCTCGCCCGACGAGTGCGTCGCGGTCGAGCCGGCGCTCGCCGCGTGCCGCGACCGGCTCGCCGGCGGCATCTACACGGCGTCCGACGAGACCGGCGACGCGCACGTGTTCACCGTCGAGCTTGCCGGGCTCGCAAGCGCGCGCGGCGCGACGTTCCGCTGGTCGACCCACGTCGAGCGTTTCGATGTCGCCGGCGACGCGGTCACGGGGGTGCGCGTTCGCGACGCCGGCGGCCGCGAGGAGACGCTGGCCGCGGACGCGATCGTCTGCGCGCTCGGCAGCTACAGCCCGCTCGTCCTGTCGACGATCGGCGTGCCGTGCAGCGTCTACCCGGCCAAGGGCTACTCGATCACGCTGGACGTCGGCGCGCACCGCGGCGCACCGACGGTTTCGCTCACCGACCTCGCGTGGAAGATCGTGATGACGCGCCTCGGCAGCCGGCTGCGCGTCGCCGGCACCGCGGAGCTCAACGGCTGGGACACGTCGATGAACGAGCGGCGCTGCGGCGCGCTCG
>DATBSV010000437.1:0-3812 GCA_036559685.1 Casimicrobiaceae bacterium | reverse complement strand
CGAGATCGCCAAGCGCATCGAGGACGGCCTCAAGCACATGATCATGGCGATCTCGGCCTGCCCGATGACGGTCGGCCAGATCCTCGAGCTCGCCGACAAGATCGGCAAGGACGAGCTCAAGATCGACGACGTCGTCGACGGCCTGCTCGATTTCCAGGAGAAGATCGCGACGACTGCGGTCGAGGTCGGCGACGACGCCGAGGACGACGAGGACGACGACGAGGGTGACGCCGGCGCGATCCAGGCCGAGAACCTCGAGCGCCTCAAGGTCGCCGCGCTGGAGCGCTTCAACGCGATCCGCCGCCACTACGGCAAGCACCTCGCGGTCGTCCAGAAGGAAGGCCACAAGGCGCCGAAGGCGCTCGACTACCAGAAGAAGATCTCGGCGGAGCTGATGCAGATCCGCTTCTCGGCGCGCATGGTCGAGAAGCTGTGCGACAGCGTGCGCTCCGAGGTCGACAACATCCGCCAGCACGAGCGCAAGATCCAGGACCTCGTCGTCAACAAGGGCGGCATGCCGCGCCCCGAGTTCATCAAGAACTTCCCGGGCCACGAGACCTCGATCCGCTGGATCGACCGCGAGATCGCGAACGACCACAACTACAGCGAGCAGCTGTCGCGCTACCGGCAGGCGATCGTCGAGCAGCAGCAGAAGCTCGTCGACCTGCAGACGCGCGTGATGATCCCGCTGCGCGACCTGAAGGACATCAACAAGCAGATGTCCACCGGCGAGGCGAAGGCGCGCAAGGCCAAGCGCGAGATGACCGAGGCGAACCTGCGCCTGGTGATCTCGATCGCGAAGAAGTACACGAACCGCGGCCTGCAGTTCCTCGACCTGATCCAGGAAGGCAACATCGGCCTCATGAAGGCGGTCGACAAGTTCGAATACCGCCGCGGCTACAAGTTCTCGACCTACGCCACGTGGTGGATCCGCCAGGCGATCACGCGCTCGATCGCCGACCAGGCGCGCACGATCCGCATCCCGGTGCACATGATCGAGACGATCAACAAGATGAACCGGATCAGCCGCCAGATCCTGCAGGAAACCGGCCAGGAGCCCGACCCGGCGACGCTCGCGGTGAAGATGGAGATGCCCGAGGAGAAGATCCGCAAGATCCTCAAGATCTCCAAGGAGCCGATCTCGATGGAGACGCCGATCGGCGACGACGACGACTCGCATCTGGGCGACTTCATCGAGGACCAGTCGACGGTCGCGCCGTCGGACGCGGCGGTCAACGCGTCGCTGCGCGACGTGTGCAAGGACATCCTCGACACGCTGACGCCGCGCGAGGCGAAGGTGCTGCGCATGCGCTTCGGCATCGAGATGAACACCGACCACACGCTCGAGGAGGTCGGCAAGCAGTTCGACGTCACGCGCGAGCGGATCCGCCAGATCGAGGCGAAGGCGCTGCGCAAGCTGCGGCATCCGTCGCGCAGCGAGAAGCTGCGGAGCTTCCTCGAGGGCGAATAGCCGCGCGAGCAGCTGCGGTATCGATGCATGACCGAACGCCCCTTCACCGGGGCGTTCTCCTTGGAGCGCCTCGATGATCGCGATCCCGCGGGCCGCTCCCGATGCGCCCGCCCCCGTGTCAGGCAACGCCGCGGCCGCATCGAAGGACACGCGCGGCTGGTTTCTCGGCCAGTTCATGCCCGGTGAGGCGAATCCGCTTCGCACCTCGGATCTCGAGGTGAAGTGGTTCACGCACGCGAAGGGCGAGGCGCGGTTGGCATGGTCGCCCGCGAGTCCGGTCAGGACGCTCAACATCCTGATTCGCGGACACTTCGTGCTGCGGTTTCCGGATCGCGACGTCGCGCTGCGCGAGGAAGGCGACTATGTCGTCTTCGGCCCGGGCATGCCGCACTCGTTCCGTTCGGTCGAGGAGTCGCTCGTGCTCACGGTGCGCTGGCCGTCGATTCCGGCATGACGGGCGTCGTCGGTCGGGCTTTCGCCGTCCTCGCGCTCGCCGCGGTCGTGTCGGGGTGCGTGCTCGATCGCATCTTCGCCACGCACGACCAACTCTGCAAGTCGTCGCCGCGCGAGGTCGTGATCGAGGGCGGCGCGGGCGCGCCGCTGCGCGTCGTGTTCGAGCGACCGACGCTCACGCGCGACGACATCGAGTGGCTCGTCGGTTTGCCGCCGACGCGCGTCGTCGACGCTGCGGACGGCGTGCGATTGCAGTTCGCCGCAGCTCCGGCCGGGCGCGCGCAGGACGAAGGGCCGACGCTCGTCACCGAGCTGCGCTTCGTTCCGATCGACGGCCAGATGAAGCTCGCCGAATCGCTGCCGCCGGCGCACCTCGCGCAGGTGCTGCCTCGCGAGCTCATCGACCGCGCGGTGGCGGCCGCCTGCAAGCCCGAGCTCTCGCTCGCGCCGCCCGGTGCGCGCTTCGACATCGCGTCGATCGACGCGAACGTGCTTCCCGATCGCCGCCGCATCGAGTCGATCCTCGGCCCGCCGCACGAGCGCGATGCGGATGGCACTTACGTCTATCGCTTCTGCCTGCTGCCCTGCAACGATGGCGCGCGTCCGCTCGCGCGGCTCGCTTACCGGTTCGGGCCCGACGGCCGTCTCGAGCGCGGCGACTTCGCCTACTTCCGCTACCGTCTCCTTGTCGATCGCCCGAGCGGCGTCGCGACGCTCACACTGCGCCTGACGTGACCCGCGAGCAACCTACGCGACGGCAATACGACGTCGGGAGCTCGGCCGTGACGCGGCCGGACACCGCACGCGCGTCGTGTCCGGCGCCGCTGGCCGCGACGCGAAGAATCGCGCCACGCATGCCGAGTCTTCGCTCGCGCTTCCACAATGGCGTGCCTACCATGTCCATCATCGACGTCGAGAGGAGCGCCCATGGCGACCTACCAGATCGACTGGCATTGGTTCAATGCGTCCGGCAACGGCTATCACACCGTCGACGTGAACCTCCCGCCCGCTTGGATCGGCGCGCAGGTCGCTCTGCACGGGCACTCCGGCGGCGGCCTGACGGTGGTGGGAATCAAGCACTACCGCAAGCGGCTGGGCTCCGGCCAGGATCAGGACGTCGACTTCGGAAACTGGTTAGGCTGGCCCCCGGTGATCTTCGACTTCGTGAGCTCGATCACGTTCGCCATCGCGAATGGCAAGGACCAAGGTGGCTACCTGGTCGCGCGCATGGACTACTGGGCTTGACGGCGGAGGCGACGATGGACTTCAGGACGACCGGGGACGGGCGCGTTCATTCGGTGAAGTGCTGCGTGCTGTTCGACCCTGCGGACGGCACTATCCGCCACACGCACCGCGTCGTGACGATGGAGGGCGCCAATGAGGCGTCCGATCGCGACGTGGAGAAGCGCGCCCGCGAGCTGGCGAAGAGCTTCGGCCTGAAGACCTCGACGCTGCGTTCACTCCACGTCGACGCGGGCGACTTCGAGCCCGGCAAGCGCTACGCCGTCGATCCGAAGACGCGGCGGCTGGTCGCGATCACAGCGCCGCAGCGTGCCGCCGGAAGCGCGACGCCGAAGCCTGCGCGCCGAGGACGCTCCGGCAAGTAGTAGATCAGTCGCGGTCGAGCGGGCTGATCACGCCACGGCCACCGCGATTGAGGATGTGCGTGTAGATCATCGTGGTCGAGACGTCGCGATGCCCCAGCAGCTCCTGCACGGTGCGAATGTCGTAGCCCGACTCGAGCAGATGCGTCGCGAACGCATGGCGGAACGCGTGGGCGCTCACCGGCTTGGCGATGCCGGCGCGGCGCGCTGCGGTCCTGATCGCGCGGCCGAGCGAATCCGGATGCACGTGATGGCGGCGCACGACGCCACTGCGCGGGTCGCGA
>DATBSV010000436.1:0-12666 GCA_036559685.1 Casimicrobiaceae bacterium | reverse complement strand
GGAGCGCCTGTTCCGGTCGTTCTCGCAGGCCGATTCGTCGACGACGCGCAAGTACGGCGGCACCGGGCTCGGGCTCGCGATCAGCCGGCGGCTCGCCGAGCTCATGGGCGGGCGCGTCGAGGCCGCAAGCGACGGCCCCGGCCGCGGGTCCACGTTCTGGTTCACGATCGTCGCGCCGATCGGCGCGTCGCCGGCCGCGCGGCAGCGCGAATTCGTCGGCGTCCAGCCCGCTCTCGAGGGCAAGCGGTTGCTCGTCGTCGACGACAACGCGACCAACCGGCGCGTGCTCGAGCTGCAGGCGGCCAAGTGGGGCATGGGTGCCCGCGCGACTGCGTCGCCCGACGAGGCGCTGACGTGGCTCGCCGATGGCGCGTCCTTCGACGCGGCGATCCTCGACATGCACATGCCCGGAATGGACGGCGTCACGCTCGCCCGCGCGATCCGCGCTCGTGGCGCGACGCTGCCGCTCGTGCTGTTCAGCTCGCTCGGCCGGCGCGAGGCCGGCGACAGCGAAAAGCTCTTCGCGGCGTTCCTGCAGAAGCCGATCCGCCAGTCGCAGCTCTTCGACACGCTCGCCAGCCTGTTCGCCCGCGATAGCGCGCCGCAGGCCGCACGGACCGCTCCGGCCAGGATCGACGGCGCCTTGGCCGAGCGGCACCCGCTGCGCATCCTCGTCGCCGAGGACAACGTCGTGAACCAGAAGCTCGCGCTGCGCATCCTGCAGCAGATGGGCTACCGCGCCGATCTCGCGTCGAACGGCATCGAGGCCGTCGAGTCGGTGCGCCGCCAGGTCTACGATGTCGTGCTGATGGACGTGCAGATGCCCGAGATGGACGGCCTCGACGCCGCGCGCGCGATCTGCGCGCGCTATGCCGTCGGCGAGCGCCCGCGCATCATCGCGATGACCGCGAACGCGATGCAGGGCGACCGCGACCTTTGCCTCGCCGCCGGCATGGACGACTACCTGACCAAGCCGATCCGCGTCGAACGGCTGGTCGAGGCGCTCGGCCAGGCGCACGCGCGGGAGACCCGATGAGCGACGGGCCGGTCGACCGCACGACCTACGACGCGCTCGCACAGAGCACCGGCGCGGACTTCGCGCGCGAGCTCGCCGGCACGTTCCTCGCCGACGCGCCGACGATGCTCGCCGCCCTGCGCGCGGCGTTCGAGCGCGCCGACGCCGTCGCGTTCCGGCGCACCGCGCACTCGCTCAAGTCCAACGCACAGACGTTCGGCGCGTTCGCGCTCGGCGCGAGAGCGAGAGCGCTCGAGACGACCGGACTCGACGCCATCCGCGCCGCCGGCGGCGCGCCGCTCGACGATCTCGAAAGCGAATACGCGCGCGTCGCGGCCGCGCTCGGGGAGCTCGCCCGTGGCTGAGCACGACGGGACCGGCGCGCGACTGCTGGTCGTCGACGACAACAAGGTCAACCGGCTCCTGCTCTCGCGCCTGCTCGAGCAGCAGGGCTACCGCGTCGAGACGGCCGAGAACGGGCGCGTCGCGCTCGAGCGGCTGCACGCCGACCCGCCCGACCTCGTGTTGCTCGACATCGAGATGCCCGAGCTCGACGGCTACGGGCTCCTCGAGCGGATCCGCGGCGACCTCGCGCTGCGCGACCTGCCCGTCATCGTCACGTCGTCGCTCGAAGGGCTCGACGGCATCGTGCGCTGCATCGAGCTCGGCGCCGAGGATTACCTCACCAAGCCGGTCAACCCGACGCTGCTGCGCGCGCGCCTACGCGCGAGCCTCGAGAAGAAGCGCCTGCGCGACCAGCAGAAGGCGCTCGTGCGGAGGCTCGCGACGCCCGAGGTCGCGCAGGCCACGGCCGCGTCGGGCTTCGCGCTCGGCGGCACGCGCGTGCGGGCGAGCGTGCTGTTCACCGACATCCGCGGCTTCACGCCGCTGTCCGAGACGCAGGCGCCCGAGGAGACGATCGAGCTCCTGAACGACTGGTACGCGCTGATGTTCGACGCGGTCAGCGGGCACGGCGGCATTGTGAGCCAGATCCAGGGCGATGGGCTGATGGCGATCTTCGGCGCGCCGCAGCCGCGGCCGGACCATGCGCGCGCCGCGGTGGAGACGGGGCTCGAGATGGTCGAGCTGGTCGCGATGTACAACGCCGGGCGCAAGCCCTCGGGCGCACCCGCGCTGCGCATCGGCGTCGGCATCGCGACCGGCGAGATGGTCGCCGGATTCATCGGCACGATGGAGCGCGCGATCTACACGTGCATCGGCGACACCGTGAACCTCGCGTCGCGCCTCGAACAGCACACGAAAGAGGTCGAACGCACGGTCCTCATCGACGTCGCGACGCGCGACGCGCTGGGCCCGGGCATCGACGTCGAGACGCTCGGGGCGGCGTCGATCCGCGGCAAGGCGAAGGCGGTCGAGGTGTATGCGGTAAAAGCGTCCGGCTGAAGCCGGACCCACAGCTCAGCCTAGCAGATCGCTCGACACCTTCCGTCCGCGGCCCGCCTTCGCGGCGGCGCCGTTGCGCAGGTCCTTGCCGGCGCGACGCGCGTGCGTCTCGAGCACCGGCTTTAAGTATTTGCCGGTGTGGCTCGCGCTCACGCGCACGATGTCCTCGGGCGCGCCTTCCGCGACGACGCGTCCGCCGCCCGCGCCGCCCTCGGGGCCGAGGTCGACGATCCAGTCGGCGGTCTTGATCACGTCGAGGTTGTGCTCGATCACGACGACGGTGTTGCCGTGGTCGCGCAGCCGGTGCAGCACGGTGAGCAGGAGCTCGATGTCGTGGAAGTGCAGGCCCGTCGTCGGCTCGTCGAGGATGTAGAGCGTGCGCCCGGTGTCGCGCTTGGAGAGCTCGAGCGCGAGCTTGACGCGCTGCGCCTCGCCCCCCGACAGCGTCGTCGCGGACTGGCCGAGCGTGATGTAGCCGAGGCCGACATCGAGCAGCGTCGCGAGCTTGCGCGCGACCGCGGGCACGGGCTCGAAGAACGCGTGCGCCTGCTCGACCGTCATCGACAGCACCTCGTGGATGTTCTTCCCCTTGTAGCGAATCTCGAGCGTCTCGCGGTTGTAGCGCTGGCCGTGGCACACGTCGCACGACACGTAGACGTCGGGCAGGAAGTGCATCTCGACCTTGATGAGGCCGTCGCCCTGGCAGGCCTCGCAGCGGCCGCCCTTGACGTTGAACGAGAAGCGGCCCGGCCCGTAGCCGCGCTCGCGCGACTCCTTGACCTGCGCGAACATCTCGCGGATCGGCGTGAAGAGCCCGGTGTAGGTCGCCGGGTTGCTGCGCGGCGTGCGGCCGATCGGGCTCTGGTCGACGCTGATGACCTTGTCGAAATGGTCGAGCCCGTCGATCGACGTGTGCGGCGCCGGCTCCTCCGCGCTGTCGTAGAGATGGCGCGCGACCGCGTGGTAGAGCGTGTCGTTGATGAGCGTCGACTTGCCCGAGCCCGACACGCCGGTGACGCACACGAACAAGCCCACCGGCAGCGAGAACGTGACGTCCTGGAGGTTGTTGCCGCGCGCGCCCTCGACGGTCATCACGCGCGACGCATCGCGCTTGTGGCGCCGCTCGGGCATCGGGATCTGGCGATGGCCCGCGAGGTACTGGCCGGTGAGCGAGTGCGGCGCGCGGCGAATCTCCTCGGGCGTGCCCTGCGCGACGACCTGGCCGCCGTGCTCGCCGGCGCCCGGCCCCATGTCGACGACGTGGTCGGCCGACAGGATCGCGTCCTGGTCGTGCTCGACGACGATCACGCTGTTGCCGAGGTCGCGCAGGTGCTTGAGCGTCGTCAGCAGCCGGTCGTTGTCGCGCTGGTGCAGCCCGATCGACGGCTCGTCGAGCACGTACATGACGCCGGTCAGGCCCGAGCCGATCTGCGACGCGAGACGGATGCGCTGCGCCTCGCCGCCCGACAGCGTCTCGGCCGAGCGGTCGAGCGCCAGGTAGTCGAGGCCGACGTTGTTCAGGAATGCGAGGCGCGACACGATCTCCTTGACGATCTTGTCGGCGATCGCGGCCTTGTGCCCCTCGAGCGTGAGCTCCGCGAAGAAGGTCGACGTCTCCTTGAGCGGCCACGCCGAGACCTCGTAGATCGCGCGCTGCGCGCCGTCGGGCCCGATCTTCACGTTCCGCGCCTCGCGCTTTAGGCGCGTGCCGTGGCACTCGGGGCACGGCTTGCTGTTCAGGTACTTCGCGAGCTCCTCGCGCACCATCACGCTGTCGGTCTCGCGGTAGCGGCGCTCGAGGTTCGGCAGGATCCCCTCGAACGCGTGCTCGCGCACCATCGGCCGGCCGCGCTCGGACAGGTAGGTGAACGGGATCTTCTCGTCGCCGGAGCCGTTCAGCACTAGCGACTGCACGCGCTCGGGAAGCTTCGAGAACGGCCGCTCGAGATCGAAGCCGCCGTGCTTCGCGAGCGACTGCAGCATCTGGAAGTAGAACTGGTTGCGGCGGTCCCAACCTTTGATCGCGCCCGACGCGAGCGACAGCTGCGGGAACGCGACGACGCGCTTGGGATCGAAGAAGCTGATCGAGCCGAGCCCGTCGCAGCGCGGGCATGCGCCGGCCGGATTGTTGAACGAGAACAGCCGCGGCTCGAGCTCGGCGAGCGCGTAGTTGCAGATCGGGCACGCGAACTTCGAGCTGAACAGGTGCTCTCGCGCCCCAACATTTTCGCCGCCGGTTTCGACCGCGATCGCGCGGCCGTCGCCGTGGCGCAACGCGGTCTCGTACGACTCCGCGAGGCGCTGCTTGAACTCGGGCGACACGCGCAGGCGATCGACGACGACCTCGATCGTGTGCTTGGTGGTCTTGGCGAGCTTCGGCACCGCGTCGATCTCGTACACCGAGCCGTCGACGCGAACGCGCACGAAGCCCTGCGCGCGAAGCTCGACGAACAACTCGACGTGCTCGCCTTTCCGGTTGACGATCACCGGCGCGAGGATCATGAGCTTGGTGTCGGCCGGCAGCGCGAGCGTCGCGTCGACCATCTGCGAGATCGTCATCGACGCGAGCTTCTGATCGGGGTGCTCGGGGCAATACGGGTCGCCCACGCGCGCGTACAGCAGGCGCAGGTAGTCGTGGATCTCGGTGACGGTGCCCACGGTCGACCGCGGGTTGTGCGACGTCGCCTTCTGCTCGATCGAGATCGCCGGCGAGAGCCCCTCGATCAGGTCGACGTCGGGCTTCTCCATCAGCTGCAGGAACTGGCGCGCGTAGGCCGACAGCGACTCGACGTAGCGGCGCTGGCCCTCCGCGTAGAGCGTGTCGAAGGCGAGCGAGCTCTTGCCCGACCCCGACAGCCCGGTCACGACGATGAGCCGGTGGCGCGGGAGGTCGAGGTTGAGGTTCTTGAGGTTGTGCGTGCGTGCGCCGCGGATGCGGATGAGGTCCATGCGTCGTGCTTGAGGCGTCCCGGTGCCGCGCGGTCGCCCTCGGTCCGACGGACGAAGGCGCGCGAGGCGAACCTGTTAGTATAGTGCGTTCAGCGTGTCCGGCGCTCGTGTCGCCGTACAACGCCTGTACCCGCGTTCGCGTTGCCCGCTGCCGCCGCCGTTCCGACCCCCGATGTCCTTCCGCGCCGTCGATCGCCGTTCACGCATGACGCCCGTCGAGCGCCGCGCGACCGCCTGCCTGGCGGGCGTGAGCGCCCTGCGCATGGTCGGACTGTTCGTCGTGCTGCCGGTGCTCGCGCTGTATGCGGCGACGCTGCCCGGCGGCGCCGACCCGCGCGTTGTCGGACTCGCCCTCGGCGCATATGGGCTCGCGCAGGCGATCCTGCAAGTCCCGTTCGGCTGGGCGTCCGACCGTTTCGGCCGGAAGCGGGCGATCGCCTTCGGCCTGGTCGTGTTCGCCGCCGGCAGTTTCGTCGCTGCCACGGCCAGCGACGCCGTGTGGCTGGTCATCGGGCGCGCGCTGCAGGGCGCCGGCGCGGTGTCGGCCGCGGTGATGGCGCTCCTGGCCGACCTCACGCGCGACGAAGTGCGCACGCGCGCGATGGCGGCGATCGGGATCGGGATCGGCGCGACGTTCGCGCTTTCGCTCGTCGTGGCCACGCCGCTGGCCTCCGCGATCGGCGTGCCGGGGATCTTCGTCGCGACCGGCGTGCTCGCCCTCGTCGCGATCGCGGTGGTCGCGCGCGGCGTGCCCGACGTGCCGCGCCCGTCGATGCCGCGCGAGCGCGGCCTTGCGCGCGCCGCGATCGCCGACCCGCAGCTCCTGCGCCTCGACTTCGGCATCTTCGCGCTGCACGCGATCCTGATGGCGCTGTTCGTCGAGGTGCCGTTCGCGCTGCGCGACGCGGGGCTCGCGCCGGCGTCGCACTGGCAGGTCTACCTGCCGGTGCTTGTCGCCTCCGTCGTCGTCGTGCTGCCGCTGTTCCGCGTCGCCGACCGGCCGGGCCGCGGCAAGACCGTGATGACGGGAGCGATCGCGACGCTCGTCGTCGCGATGACGATCCTCGCCTTCGCCGGCCGCGCGCTCGCTCCGATCGTCGCGGCGCTGTTCGTGTTCTTCTGCGCGTTCACGCTGCTCGAGGCGACGCTGCCCTCGCTGGTGTCGCGCTTCGCGCCGCGCGGGTCGCGCGGCTCGGCGATCGGCGTGTTCAGCGCGATGCAGTACCTCGGCATGTTCGTGGGCGGCGCCGCGGGCGGCCTGTTGCTCAAGTACGCTGGGCCACCGGCCGTGTACGGCGCCGGCGCGGCGCTGGCGCTGACCTGGCTCGTGGCCAGCGCGACGATGGGTGAGCCGCCCACCGCCGCGGAATCCTCACTCTCGATGGGAAGGACCTGACAGATGGCATCGGTGAACAAGGTGATCCTGCTGGGCAACCTGGGCCGCGACCCGGAGACGCGCTACACGACCGGCGGCGACGCGGTGACCAACCTGCGCATCGCGACGACCGAGACGTGGAAGGACAAGAACGGCGACAAGCAGGAGAAGACCGAATGGCACTCGGTCGTCCTGTTCGGCCGCCAGGCCGAAGTCGCGGGCGAGTACCTGAAGAAGGGCCGCTCGGTCTACATCGAGGGCCGGCTGCAGACGCGCAAGTACACCGACAAGGAAGGCGTCGAGAAGTACGCGACCGAGATCGTCGGCGACCGCATGCAGCTCCTCGGCGGACCGCGCGACGGCGGCGGCGCAGCGGGCGGGCCGGGCGACGACGAGCCGTCCGGCGGCGAGCGTCGCGCGCCCTCGCGCGGCAGCGGTGGCGGCGGCGGTAGCGGCGGCGGCGGTAGCGGCGGCGGCGGATCGACGCGCGGATCGGGCGACAAGGGCGGCAGCGGCGGCGGCGCCAAGAAAACCGAAGATTTCGACGACGACATCCCCTTCTGAGTCGCGTCGAACACCGTCCGGCTGAAGCCGGACCCACAGGCGCTTGTGGGTCCGGCTTCAGCCGGACGCTTTTCGTTACCTCAGGCGACCTGCGCCGCCTCGCCGGCCGGAGCGATCGCGCCGTCCCCGCCCGTCGACGCGATGACCGCGCCGCCCAGGCACACGTCGCCGTCGTAGAGCACGAGGTATTGGCCCGGCGTCGGCGCGAACTGCGGCTGGTCGAACGTCGCCCGCAGGCCGTCGCGCTGCGAAGCGACGGCGCATGCCGCGTCGGCCATCCGGTAGCGCGTCTTCGCCGCGAGCCGCGCAGGCAGCGCGGGCGGCGCGCCGGCGATCCAGTGCGGCTCGACCGCGTCGACGCGCGTCGCGTGCAGTCGCGGATCGTCGTGGCCTTGCACGACGACGATTGCATTGCGCGCGGCGTCCTTCGCCGCGACGAACCACGGGGCTTCCTTCGCGCCGCGCGCGCCGCCGACGCCCAGCCCCTGGCGCTGGCCGAGCGTGTAGTACGCGAGCCCCATGTGCCGGCCGACCTCGCGGCCCTCGGGCGTCACGATCGGCCCGGGCGTGCGCGGGAGATAGCGCGCGAGGAACTCGCGGAACGGCCGCTCGCCGATGAAGCAGATGCCGGTCGAGTCGCGCTTCGCGTGGGTCGGCAACCCCGCCTCGCGCGCGATCTCGCGCACGCGCTTCTTGGGGATGCCGCCGAGCGGGAAATCCACCGGAGCGAGCTGCGCTTGCGTCAGGCGATGCAGGAAGTAGCTCTGGTCCTTCGACGCGTCGGAAGCCTTCATGAGCTCGACGCGCGCGCCGGCGCGGCGCACGCGAGCGTAGTGGCCGGTCGCGATGCGGTCGGCGCCGAGCGCGAGCGCGTGGTCGAGGAACGCGCGGAACTTGATCTCGCTGTTGCAAAGCACGTCGGGGTTCGGCGTGCGTCCGGCGCGGTATTCGGCGAGGAAGGTCGCGAACACGCGCTGGCGGTACGCCTCGGCGAAGTTGACCGCCTCGAGCTCGATGCCGAGCACGTCGGCGACCGCCGCGGCGTCGACGAGGTCCTCGCGCGACGTGCAGTGCTCGTCGGTGTCGTCGTCCTCCCAGTTCTTCATGAACACGCCGACGACATCGTGGCCCGCCTGCTTCAGGAGCAACGCGGCGACCGACGAGTCGACGCCGCCCGACAATCCGACGATGACGCGCTGCCGCTTCATCGGGGCAGCACTCCCGCGCCCTCGCCCACGACGTCCTGCACGAGGTCGAGCGGCCAGCGCCGGCCCGCGCGGTAGTCGTCGATGCAGCGCAGGACGAGCGGGCTGCGGTGCTCGTCGCGGCGCGCGAGGATCTCGTCGTAAGGCACCCACAGCGCATCGACGATGCCTTCGTCGAGCACGCGGTCAGGCACGGCCGCGATCGGGGTCGCGGCGTACGCGAAACGCACGAACGTCGCACCATTGTCGGGCGCGTCCCAGCGGTAGATGCCGACGAGCGCGGTCGGCTCGACGCGCCATGCCGCCTCCTCGAGCGTCTCGCGCGCGGCGCCCGCGGGCGGCGTCTCGCCCGGCTCGAGATGCCCGGCCGGCTGGTTGAGACGGAGCCCGTTGCGCGTCTTCTCGCGCACGAGCAGGAACGCGTCGCCGCGCTCGACGATGGCGGCGACGGTGACGGTGGGCCTCAAGGCGGCGACTTCGCGCATGGCGGCGTCACAAACAAAAAGGCAGGGGCCACGACGGCGCCCCTGCCTTGGGTGCGGGAAGGAAGCGAGTTACTGCGTCGCGGCCTTCTGCATCGCCTTCTGGACGTTCGGGTCCTTGAGGTCGGGCTTCGCCGCCTTCGGCGTGCCCTTCTCGGACTTGGCCTTCGCGACGTCCGCGGCCTGCGACTGGGCGGTCGCGCCGCCTTCGGTCTGCGCCTTGGTCGTCGAGGCGGTCGCGGCTTGCTTCGCGGCCTTGTCCGGCAGCGCCTTCGCCGTACCCTTTTGCTGCTTCGCCTTCGCGACGTCGGCGGCTTCGCCCTGGGCGGTCGTCGACTTGGCGGCGTCCTGGGTGACCGACTGGACGGTTCCCTGCTTTTCCTGCTTGGTGGCGCCGGTCTGTGCGCCGGCAACCGTCGCGAACGAAACCGCGATCAGCGCAACGAGAAGCTTGCTCATGGATAGTCCCTCAGTGTGTTCTGTATGAATGAGTGTCGTGGATGCTTCCGGCCCTCGAGGGACCTGGTCGATCCTAATGTTCCAAAGCCTTGAAATCCTACGTCAAAAGACCCCCGTCCGCAACCTGAGGCCCCCGTGGAGACCCCCGGTCGTCGACGGACTGTTGCGCCGGCGCCGCGATCCGTTCCCAAGCGACGGCGGCCTGGGACGGCCCGGGGGGGTGATCGGGGCCGACGGCCATCCCCCGATTGGCCGCCTGCCGTGCCGTCTTCGGACCGCGTCTTCCGGAAATTCCGGGAAACGTGGCGAAAGATGGCGTCGGCGCTGATAACGGCCCGGCTTCTCCCGGGGTTGACACTCGGTCAAACGCGGATGCGTCGCGGACGGGGTCAGCGCTCGTCGATCCGCCGCTGCAGCCATTCGCGCACGAGCGGCACGGTGACCGGCCGCTTCTGCGCGAGCGACAGCCGGTCGAGCGCCGCCAGCGTCGCGACCAGCGCGCGCATGTCGCGGCGGCCGTGCGCCAGCAGGTAGCCGATCACCTCGTCGCCGAGCGCGAAGCCGCGCTCGCGCGCGTATGCGGCGAGCGCGGACGGCTTCTCGTCGTCGGCGAGCGGCACGATCTCGAACACGAGCCCCCATCCCAGCCGCGTGCGGACATCGTCGCGAAGCGCGAGGCGCGCGGGCGGCTGGGCGCTCGCGGCGACGAGCGTCCCGCCGCGCTCGCGAATCCGGTTGTAAAGCGTGAACAGGCGCGCTGCCGCGTCCGGGTCCGCGCGATCGACGTCGTCGACGGCGACGAGCGCGCCGTCGACCGCAAGCGCGGATTCGGCTTGCGCGGGCGTTGCGACCAGGTGCGCGGTGCGGCCGTGGCGCACGGCGGCCGCGACGGAGGCGGCGAGCAGGTGCGACTTGCCCGCGCCGCTCGCGCCCCACAGCACGACGCTCGTCTCGCCGCCCGGCGCCGCGGCGAGGCGCTCGAGCGCCACGACCGCTTCAGCGTTGCGCCCCGCGACGAAGGTCGCGAACGTCGCTGTCCCGGGCGCGACGAGCTCGAAGACCAGCTGCTCGGCCACCGCCCGTCAAGCCTCGTCCGGATCGTCGCTGTACAGCGGGCTCGCGCGGTACTTGCGCCGCAGGTGGCGCAGGCCGACCAGGATCATCGCGGACGCCGGCAGCGCGAGCAGCACGCCGGCGATGCCGAACAGCTTGCCGAACGCCAGCAAAGCGAAAATCACCGCCAGCGGATGCAGGCCGATGCGGTCGCCGATCAGCCACGGGATCAGCACGTAGTTCTCGAGGATCTGGCCGATGCCGAACACCGCGACGACGGTCAGGAACCCCGGCAGTCCGTTCCACTGCAACAGCGCCGCGAGCATCCCCAGCACGAAGCCGGTCCCGAAGCCGATGTACGGGATGAAGATCAGCAGGCCGATCAGGATGCCGATCGGGATCGCGAACTGCAGGCCGGCGAGCGAGAGGCCGACGATGTAGTAGATCGCGAGCGACGCCATCACCAGGCCCTGCCCGCGCAGGAACTCGCCGAGCACGCGGTCGATCTCGACCGCGATCTCGCGCGTCTTCCAGCGCCAGCGGCGCGGCACCAGCATGAAGAACCGCTTCCACAGCATGTTCCAGTCGCGCAGCAGGTAGAACATCACGACCGGGATCAGCACGAGGTTGATGACCAGCGAGAGCAGGAACAAGCCGCCCGCCTTGAGGCCCGCGGCGATGCGCGGCGAGTAGTCCTTGAGCTCGTCCAGGTTCTCGGTGACGAGCTCCCTGATCGACCCGGGGTCGAGCGCGATCACGATGCCGAAGTTCTCGTAGAGCCAGGGTGCCATCCGGCCGGCGAGCTGCGCGAACAGGTCGGGCAGCTTCTTGGCGGCGAGCACGAACTCGGCGCGTACCAGCGGGATGAGCACGAGCAGCACCGCGACGATCGCGAGCCCGAACAACAGCGTCACGACCAGCGTGCCGAGCGTGCGCGACATGCCGCGCTTCTGCAGCCGGTCGACGATCGGCGCGCCGATGTACGCGAAGATCGCGCCGACCAGGAACGGCGTGAGCACCGGCCCCAGGAACTCGAGCGCCAGCACGACGATCAGCGCGAAGCCGATCACCCACAGGTATTGGTGCGGCGGCACCAGCCGGTGAAGATGGACGCGCGCGGGCGTCGGCTCTGTCGCGGGCGGCGGCGGCGGCGCGGCGGGCGGCTCGTCGGGGCGGGCGGGATCCATTTCCGGTAGAATTCGCGCGTCGCTGCCTTGCGTGGGCGTCGCACTTTACCGCGTTCGCGCCGCGCGCGCCTCTTCCGCCGACCGACGACGGCCCCGACGCGATGAAGCCGCCCGCCGACCCCGCCCGCACCCCCGGACTTTCGTACCGCGACGCCGGCGTCGACATCGACGCGGGCGACGCGCTGGTCGAGCGCATCAAGCCGTACGCGAAGCGCACGATGCGCCCGGAGGTGCTCGCCGGCATCGGCGGCTTCGGCGCGCTCGTCGAGGTCGGCAAGCGCTTCCGCGAGCCGGTTCTGGTGGCCGGCACCGACGGCGTCGGCACCAAGCTCAAGCTCGCGTTCACGCTCGGCCGGCACGACACGATCGGCCAGGACCTGGTCGCGATGAGCGTCAACGACATCCTCGTGCAGGGTGCCGAGCCGCTGTTCTTCCTCGACTACTTCGCGTGCGGCAAGCTGGACGTCGACGTCGCCGCGCGCGTCATCAAGGGCATCGCGCACGGCTGCGAGCTCGCCGGCTGCGCGCTGATCGGCGGCGAGACCGCCGAGATGCCGGGCATGTACGTCGAAGGCGAGTACGACCTCGCGGGGTTCGCGGTCGGCGTGGTCGAGAAGTCGCAAATCGTCGACGGACGCGGAATCGCGCCGGGCGACGCCGTGCTAGGCCTCGCGTCGAGCGGCCCGCACAGCAACGGCTACTCGCTGATCCGGCGCATCGTCGCCGACGCCGGGGCCGACCTCGACGCGCCGCTCGGCGAGGGCACGCTCGCCGACGCGCTGATGGCGCCGACGCGCATCTACGTGAAGCCGATGCTCGCGCTGATGCGCGAGCTTCCCGTCAAGGGCATGGCGCACGTCACCGGCGGCGGGATCACCGAGAACGTCCCGCGCATGCTGCCGTCCGGGGTGCAGGCGAAGCTCGACGGGTCGCGCTGGCCGCGGCCCGCCGTGTTCGACTGGCTCGCGACGCA
>DATBSV010000435.1:0-7772 GCA_036559685.1 Casimicrobiaceae bacterium | reverse complement strand
GATTTCGCCAGCAAGAAGATCGAAGCGACCTGGCCGGTCCCCGGCGGCGGCAGCCCCGACATGGGCAACGTGAGCGCCGACGGCAAGCAGCTGTGGCTGTCCGGCCGCTATGACGACGTCGTCTACGTGTTCGACACGACGACCGGCGCGGTGAAGACGATCAAGGTCGGCATGGAGCCGCACGGCCTGACCATTTGGCCGCAGCCCGGGCGGTATTCGCTCGGGCATACGGGAAACATGCGCTAGCTGCTTGCCGGCTTCCTGAGCTCCGTCACGCCGCCCATGTAGGGCACGAGCGCCTGCGGCACCTCGATCGAGCCGTCGGCGCGCTGGTAGTTCTCCATCACGGCCACGAGCGTGCGACCGACGGCGAGGCCTGAGCCGTTCAGCGTGTGCACGAGTTCGGGCTTGCCCTGCGCGTTGCGAAAGCGCGCCTGCATGCGCCGCGCCTGGAACGCCTCGCAGTTCGAGCACGAGCTGATCTCGCGGTACGCGTTCTGGCCCGGGAGCCACACCTCGAGGTCGTAGGTCTTCGCGGCCGCGAAGCCGATGTCGCCGGTGCACAGCGCGACGATGCGGTGCGGGAGCTCCAGCCGCTCGAGGATCGTCGCGGCGTGCCGCGTCATCTCCTCGAGGGCTTCGTACGAGCGCTCGGGATGCACGATCTGCACCATCTCGACCTTGTCGAACTGGTGCTGGCGGATCATCCCGCGCGTGTCCTTGCCGTAGCTCCCCGCCTCCGAGCGGAAGCACGGCGTATGCGCGGTCAGGCGCATCGGGAGATCCTTCGCATCGAGGATCTCGCCGCGCACGGTGTTGGTGAGCGTGATCTCGGACGTCGAGATCAGGTACATCGGTTCCGCGTCGTCTTCCTGCCCGCCCTTGCGGACCGAAAACATGTCGGCCTCGAACTTCGGGAGCTGAGTGGTGCCGACGAGCGTCTCGGCGTTGACGATGTAGGGCGTGTAATGCTCGACGTAGCCGTGCTCGCGCGTCTGCACGTCCAGCATGAGCTGGGCGAGCGCTCGGTGCAGGCGAGCGAGGTCGCCGCGCAACAGCGAGAAGCGCGCGCCCGAAAGCTTCGCGGCGGTTGCGAAGTCGAGCATGCCGAGCGCTTCGCCCAGGTCGGCATGATCCTTCGCCGGGAAGTCGAACGTGCGCGGCGTGCCCCACCGGCGCACCTCGACGTTGTCCTTCTCGGAGGTCCCCGTCGGAACCGACGCGTGCGTGATGTTGGGCAGCACGAGCAGGAAATCGCGCAGCTTGATCTGCACGGCGTCGAGCCCGGCCTCGAGCGCCTTCAGCGTGTCGCCGAGGCCAGCGACCTCGGCGAGCAGCGCGCTCGCGTCCTCGCCCTTGCCTTTCGCAATGCCGATCTGCTTCGACTGCGTGTTGCGCTTCGCCTGCAGCTCCTGCGTCCGCGTCTGGATGTCCTTGCGCTCGCGCTCGAGCGACTCGAACGTGGCGGAATCGAGCACGACGCCGCGCCTTGCGAGCGCAGCGGCAACGCCGGGCAGATCGTTCCGCAACAGGGAAATATCGAGCATTCCCGCATTGTATCAGCGGGTTATGTCTTCGGCCCTTCGCCGCGCGCCTTCTCGTCGCGCGCGCGTAATTCCTCCAGCCGGTCCTTGATGCGCTTTTCGACGCCGTGATCGGTCGGCTCGTAGAAGCGCGTGTCGGGCATGCCGTCGGGAAGGTAGCGCTCGCCGGCGGCGTAGGCGTCGTCCTCGTCGTGCGCGTAACGGTAGCCCTTGCCGTAGTCGAGCTGCTTCATGAGGCGCGTTGGCGCGTTGCGCAGGCGCAGCGGCACGGGTCGCGAGCCGTCCTCCTTGACGAACGACCGCGCCGCGCCGAACGCCATGTACGCGGCATTCGATTTCGGCGCGACGGCGAGGTAGAGCACGCACTGCGCGAGCGCGAGCTCGCCCTCGGGCGAGCCGAGCCGCTCGTAGGCCTGGACCGCGGCCAGCACGATCTCGAGCGCACGCGGGTCGGCGAGGCCGATGTCCTCGGAGGCCATGCGGATGAGCCGCCGTCCGCAGTACAGCGGGTCCGCGCCGCCGTCGAGCATGCGCATGAACCAGTACAGCGACGCATCGGGATCGGATCCACGCACCGCCTTGTGCAGCGCCGAGATCTGGTCGTAGAACGCCTCGCCGCCCTTGTCGAAGCGGCGCAGGCTTCGCGCGATCGTCTGCTCGACGAACGCCATGTCGACCGACCCGCGCTTCGCGTCGCCGGCCGCGATCGCGAGCTGCTCGACCATGTTGATCAGGCGGCGGCCGTCGCCGTCGGCATAGGCGATCAGCGCGTCTCGCGCCACGTCGTTGATCGCCACGTCCGGCATCGCTGCGGCGACGGCGCGCCGGAACAGCTCCGCGAGGTCGTCCGCGTCCAGCGGCTCGAGCACGTAGACCGCCGCGCGCGACAGCAACGCCGAGTTGACCTCGAAACTCGGGTTCTCGGTCGTCGCGCCGATGAACGTCAGAACGCCCTGCTCGACCCACGGCAGGAACGCGTCCTGCTGCGCCTTGTTGAACCGGTGGACCTCGTCGACGAACATGATCGTGGCGCGGCTCGACTGGGCGCGCACGAGCTCGGCACGCGCGACGGCGTCGCGGATGTCCTTGACGCCGGCGAGCACCGCCGAAATCGCGACGAAGTCGGCCTTGAACGCGTCCGCCATCAGCCGCGCGAGCGTCGTCTTGCCGACACCGGGCGGCCCCCACAGGATCATCGAGTGGATGCGGCCCGAATGGAACGCGACGGCGAGTGGCTTGCCGGGGCCCAGCAGGTGGCGCTGACCAACGACGTCGTCGATCGTGCGCGGCCTCAGCCGCTCGGCGAGCGGCGTGCCGGCAGGCGGCGGCGGGGCGAAGAGGTCGGCCACGATGCGTCGAGGATACAATGCCCCGGGATGGCCGCCCCTCGTCTGATCGCGACCTACGCCGTGCGCGCCGATGCGGGTTCGATCGACGCGCGCGCGCACGCGCTCGCACTCGAGCAGAGCGTCGAGCTGCCGCTTTCCGCCGTGCACGACGCAAGGGTGCGCGACGAGGTCGTCGCGCGTGTCGACGCGGTGGCCGCGCGCGGCGAGCGCTTCGAGGTGCGCCTCGCGCTCGCGACGGTCACCGTCGGCCGCGACGCCGGCCAACTCATGAACATGCTGTTCGGAAACAGCTCGCTGCACGACGACGTCGAGCTCGTCGACGTCGATCTGCCGCCCGAATTGGCGACGGCGTTCGGCGGCCCGCGCTTCGGCATCGAGGGCTGGCGTGCGGCGACCGGCGCGGTCGGCCGTCCACTCACGTGCTCGGCGCTCAAGCCCCTGGGCCTCGGTCCGGACGCGCTCGCCACCCTCGCGGGCGCCCTCGCGCGCGGCGGCATCGACGTGATCAAGGACGACCACGGGCTCGCCGACCAGGCGAGCGCGCCGTTCCGCGAGCGTGTCGCAGCGGTCCAGCGCGCGATCGCCGCCGCGAACCGCGCGACCGGCGGACGCACGATCTATGCGCCGAGCGTCACCGGCGATCTCGACGCGATGCACGCGCAGGCCGGGTTCGCGCGCGAGGCCGGCGCCGGAGCCATCCTGGTGGCGCCGATGGTCGGCGGCATGTCGTCGCTCGCCGCGCTTGCGCGCGATGCCGGCGTCCCGATCCTCGCGCATCCCTCGCTTGCGGGTGTCGCGCGCATCGCGCCGCCGTTGCTGCTGGGCAAGCTGTTCCGCCTGTTCGGTGCCGACGCGACGATCTTCCCGAACGCCGGGGGGCGTTTCGGGTACTCGCGCGAGACCTGCGCGGCGATCGTTCGCGCGGCGCGCGATCCGTCGCCTGGCCTCCGACCTGCGCTTCCTGTGCCCGCCGGCGGCATGAGCGTCGAGCGCGTCCCCGCGATGCGCGCAACGTTCGGCGACGACGCGATGCTCCTGATCGGCGGCGACCTGCTGGCCGCGGGCAGCGCGCTCGAGTCGCGCTGCCGCGCGTTCGTCGCCGCGGTGCGTGAGTCCGCGGAGGTGGCATGAGCGCCGCCAAGCCGGTCCGGCGCTTCGTCCCGCCGCGCGCCGGCGCGATCGCTACCGATCCGCGCTCGGCGTTCCGCTGGGAATCGGTCGACCTGCTCGCGTACAAGTCCGATGCCGCCGCGCCGTTTCGCGACGTCACGCGCCAGACGCTGTTCAAGCGCGACGATCTCGCCGGCGAGCTGCGCTATTTCGAGGTCGCGCCGGGCGGCCACTCCACGCTCGAGCGGCACGCGCACGTGCACGCCGTGCTGATCCTGCGCGGGCACGGGCAGTGCCTCGTCGGCGACGCGATCCATGCCGTCGGTCCGAACGATCTCGTCACGGTGCCGCCGAAGACCTGGCATCAATTCCGCGCGGCGAAGGACGCCCCGCTCGGGTTCCTGTGCATGGTCGACGCGGTGCGCGACAAGGGCGAGGTGCCCGACGAGGCGATGCTCGAGACGATGCGGCGCAACGCGTTCGTGCGCGCGTTCCTGGAGACCTGATGGCAGCCCGCTTCCGTGTCGGCATCACGCGCGACATCCTCGACTCGCGCGGCGAACCTTCGTTCGGGCGCAAGGCGCTCGAGATCCTCGACCGCTCCGGGACCATCGACTGGGAGTACCTGCCGTCGGTCGTGCGCGAGATCACGCCGGACCTCGCGGCGCGCTACGACGCGATCTACGTCAACATGGCGCGCACGCCGGCGAGCGCCGTCGCACGCGGCGACTGCCGCTTGCGCGTAGTCGCGCGTCACGGCGTCGGCTACGACTCGGTCGACGTCCCGGCGATGACGCAGGCCGGAGTCCTCGTCACCAATACGCCGGCGGCGATGCCGCGGCCGGTCGCGACGATCGCGCTCACGTTCGTGCTCGCGCTCGCCGGCAAGCTGATGATCAAGGACCGCCTGACGCGCACGGGACGCTGGGACGAGCGCATGGACAACATGGGCATGGGCCTCACCGGCCGAACGCTCGGCGTGGTCGGTGCCGGGCGCATCGGCAAGGAGATCCTGCGGATGGCGAGCGTGTTCGACCTGAAGCTGCTCGCTGCCGACCCCTACGTGAACGACGTCGAGCTCGCCTACATCGGCGCGCGCAAGGTCGACCACGACACGCTGTACGCCGAGTCCGACTTCGTCGTCGCGATCCCGCTCCTCGACGAGACGACGCGCCACCTGGTCGGCGCCGCCGCGTTCGCGCGGATGAAGCCGACCGCGTACTTCATCAACGTTTCGCGCGGCCCGGTCGTCGACGAGAGCGCGCTGATCGAGGCGCTCCGCGCGAAGCGCATCGCCGGTGCGGCGCTCGACGTGTTCGAGCAGGAGCCGGTCGATCCCGCCAACCCGCTGCTCGCGATGGACAACGTTATCGTCACGCCGCACGCCCTGTGCTGGACCGACGAGTGCTTCCACAACATGGCGTCGATCGGCCTCAAGAGCATCGTCGACACGCTGTCCGGCCAGACGCCGGAGTTCGTCGTCAACCGCGATGTGCTGAAGCACCCGCGCGTGACCGCATGGCTGCGCGCCTAGCGCGCGTCGCCGCGCTGGTCGCGGCGCTTCCGATCGCCGCCCACGCGTTCGACCTGCAAGGCCACCGCGGCGCGCGCGGGCTCGCGCCGGAGAACACGCTCGCCGCGTTCAAGCGCGCGCTCGAGATCGGCGTGACGACGCTCGAGACGGACATGGGCGTGACCCGGGACGACGTCGTCGTCATCTCGCACGAGCCGGCGCTCTACCCGCCGCTCGTGCGCCTCGACGGGGCGTGGCTGATGGAGCCCGGACCGCCGATCCGCACGCTGACGCTGGCCGAGCTTCGACGCTACGACATCGGCCGAACCGATCCGGCGACGCCCTACGGCAAGAACTTTCCCGAGCAGCAGGCCACCGACGGCCAGCGTTTTCCGACGCTCGACGAGGTGCTCGCGCTGGCGAAGTCGGCCGGCGTCCGAGTCAACATCGAGACCAAGATCACGCCGACCTCGGGCACGGCGGTCGCCGATCCCGAGACGTTCGCCCGGCTCGTCGTCGATCGCATCGCGGCGGCGGGGATGGAGAAGCGCGCGACCGTGCAGTCGTTCGACTGGCGCACGCTGGCGGCGGTGAGGCGAATTCATCCGGCGGTCGAGACCGTGTGCCTGACCAACGAAGGCGGCTCGTTCGACACCGTCGCGCCGCGCGACGGCGTGCCGTCGCCGTGGTTCGGCGGACTGAAGCTCGACGACCACGGCGGCTCCGTGCCGGCGCTCGTGGCCGCGGCCGGTTGCGCGGCCTGGTCGCCGAATTTCCAGGCGCTGACGCGCGAGCGCCTCGCCGACGCGAAGGCGCGCAAGCTTCGCGTGGTGCCGTGGACCGTGAACCAGCCTGCCGACATGGCGCGGCTCGTCGACTGGGGCGTCGACGGGCTGATCACCGACTATCCCGACCGCGCGCGCGCGGTGCTCGCGGAACGCGGCATCACGCCCCGCTGATCCGTCCCTTTCGAAGGAGATCGCCCGATGCCGAACGTCGTCTCGCTGGGAAGCTCGCTGGTCGCCAAGCTCGCCACGGCGCTGGACGCCCCGGCGACCAAGGTCGTGTCGTTCTGCAAGAACCGCAACTGCGGCGTCGGGAAGACCCTCGAGCTCAAGTTCGACGGCGTCGACGTCGACGGCTATCGCTGGCTCGACCTGTTCGTGAAGGGTGTCGGCTCGCAGGGCAAGACGATGGACGACGTCACGGTCGGCGTCGTGTTCAAGCACGGCCAGTTCGACCTGTCGGGCGCGCTGGCGGACTTCAGCGTGCCCGGCACGCGGCCGCTGCGGCCCGCCGCGCTGAAGGCGACCAGCGGGCCGTCGGTCGGCGGCTTCGGCGCGTTCTTCATGCGCGTCCCGGTGATCGCGCCCAAGGTGTTCGTGAACGTGCACAACCCCGGGCCGCAGAGCATCAAGTTCACGGTGCTCGGCTACCTCACGCGCTGACGGCGCGCTTCTACCTCGGGCCGCTCGGCGCCTGCACGACGTCCGCGCCCGCGGGCGGCGTGAAGCGGAACAGGTCCGCACCGAGGTTGACGTTCTTCTCGAAACCGTCGAACGCGAGCCGCGTGGTCTGGCCGAACGCGTCGACCAGCTCCATCGCGCGCGGCAGCGCGCCCTTGAAGCCGATGCGTACCTTGGTGAACGTCGACTCGGCGGCCTTGGGCGTCGCGTCGACCCACGCGAGGCCGTCGGCGGTGCCGCCGTCGACGAGCGTGAAGTTGCGCTCGAGCGCGTTGTCGCCGGCGAGCAGCGCCGCGGGCGTCGCGCCGAGCGCGGCGTCGAGCGCGCGCACGATCACCTGGTTCAGGTCCTTGTCGTAGACCCAGACCTTCGCGCCGTCGCCGACGACGAGCTGCTCGAACGGCTTGTCGTAGCTCCAGCGGAACTTGCCGGGGCGCTGGAACGCGAACGTGCCCGACGAATGCTGCGGCGCGCGCCCGCTTCGCGCGACGACGGTCTGCTTGAACATCGCGCGCCCGTTCCTGGCGCCGTCGAGGAACGCATGCAACTCGTCGATGCCGCCCGCCTGCGCGACGGCGGACGCGGCCAGGAGCCCCGCGGCGAGCGCGGCCCTCATCGGCGCGCGCCCGGCTCGGTGCCGGGGATATTGGCGATGCAGTTGCCCACGGGGTCCAGGATCACGTAGCTGTGCGTCAGCGCCGACCAGTCGTGGGCATTGGGAGTGCGGCGGTATTGGTGCACGTAGATGCGCCAGGTGTCGTAGAAGTTCTCGGTGACGACGTCGCAGCCG